>CAZXBZ010000051.1:0-13381 GCA_964639135.1 uncultured Solibacteraceae bacterium
CTGGCCATCCACCATTCGCTTATAGAGCCGGCTGCCGCGGCCGCGTGAAAGCAGCGTAGCGAGCACTTCGAGCGCGAGAGTATCCTCATCGCGCGTTTCCGGAACATGCCAGGCCACCATTTGCAGGGGCAACTGGGCCTGTTTGAATACCACCAGCCTTCGTTCGCCGTTCTGCTTCGGTTCGATGGTGGTGACCGGCGGAGGCGGCGCGTGGCTTGGTATGGGCTCAAAGTAGCGGGTGGCGAGCTTCATCACCTGCTCTTCGGTAACCGCTCCCGCGATCACCACCGTGCAATTGTTGGGAGCGTAGCCCTTGCGGTAGTAGCTGGTAAGTTCTTCACGAGTCCAGCTTTCAATGTCCGAAGCCCAGCCGACAACAGGCCACTGGTAGGGGTGAGCGAGAAACGCCGTGGCGCTTAACTGTTCGTATAGAAGGCCGCTCGGGTTATTATCCACGCTCATGCGGCGTTCGTTATATACGACTTCACGTTCGGAGGCGATCATTTTCGGATCGAGCGCGAGGTTTGCGATTCGGTCGGCCTCCATGTCGAACATCAGTTCAAGCGCGGTGGCGGGGAAGAAATCCGTATAGACGGTGACATCCGCCGTGGTGTAAGCGTTGTTCCTCCCGCCGGCCTTTTCCATCTCGTTATCGAATTGTTTCGGCCCGTATTTCTTCGCTCCATTGAACATCATGTGTTCGAAGAAGTGGGCGATCCCGGTGGTTCCCGGCCGCTCATTCCGGCTGCCAATCCGGTAAAAAAGATACATTGCGACGTTCGGCACGTCGTGATCTTCATGGATGAGGATTTTCATCCCGTTCGCGAGAGTGTGCGGCTTTACCTCCAGCGATTGGCCGAGGCACGCGACGCCCAGCGCCAGAGCGAGAAGGGTTCGAAGGAGCATCTGAATTTCAGTGTAGTCGAGCGGCCCTCCGGTGGCGCGGGCCGAGGGCGGCGGGGCGGCGATATCCGCGTCCTAGCGTTTACCGCGCTTTAATTGGAGTGCGACTTCCGCCAGGCGGCGTCCCAAACCGGCGGCGATCTTCTTCTCGGCTTCGTCCACACCGGGGTCGGGCTTCGAGGTGGTGGCAGAAGCGCCGAGACTGCCGTAAGGGGTTACCAGCACCATGCCGAGCTGGGCGAGGCCCGAGGCGAGGCTGATCATCGTCAGTTCCTTGCCGTTTGAAGGAAAAGCTCCCGTGGCGAACACGGCCGCGGGTTTGTTAAGGAGTCCGCGGCTATCCCAAAAACCGAATTCCATGGCCCATTGATCGATCGCCCGGCGCACCTGCCAGGCGGCATCGCCCATGTGAACCGGGGAGCCAAGAGCAATGGCATCCGCCCCGGCGAGGTCTTCCGCCGTGACATCCGACACGTTCTTTACGCGAACGTTCGCGCCCTCAACCGAGCGAACGCCTTCGGCGAGCGCATCGGCCAGAATTTTGGTCTGGCCGCTCTCCGAGTGATACGCAACCAGGACGCGGAACTCCCCGGCCGCAAGCACCGGCGACAGTGCGAGCGCGAGCGCAAGAACCGTAACGAGCCGGTGGAGCATCCGCGTCCTTTCCGAATTGCCTGGTCTATACGTTTTCCGGCACCACATACGGCGCGCGGTAACGACGGGAGAGCAGCCCGTTCGCCTCTTCGTTATTCAGAAAGCGCTGGGTATGCGGATCGAAGTGAAGTTCGCCGCCCACGCGGTAGGCGATGTTCCCGAGATGGCAGTACGCCGTCGAAAGGACGGTCTCGCGCACCTCGGCGTTCTGATGCGTGCGGTCGCGCGTGCGAACCGCTTCGATAAAGTTGGCGTAGTGGTTGACATCGGGCGGAGAATCCACGGGGGGCTCCGGCTTCTTGTTCCGGCCGAGCGTTACCTCGAACCGGCCATCCGCGAACACGTGCATCGAGCCCTTGGAGCCATAGAAATCCCAGGACATGGGCTCCGCCGTGTAGAGGCCGCGAAGCTCCGCGATCATGGCGGTACCGTCGTCGTAAATCCACTCGACGGATTGCGTGTTCGGAGTCTGCGCCTGATCTTTATAGCCCCAGCGCCCGCCCCAGGAGCGCACCTTCACGGGCAGCTCCTTCTGCATGGCCCAGCGGGAAATGTCAATCAAGTGCGGGCCGTTATTACCAAGCTCGCCGTCACCGAAGGACCAGAACCAGTGCCAGTTATAGTGAACCAGGTTCTCGTGGTAGGGCTGCTCCTGCGCGGGGCCGAGCCAGAGATCCCAATTGAGCCAGCCGGGAACCGGTTCGATGGGTTTGAAGCCGATGGAATCCCGATTCCCTGGGAATACCCATTTGCCAAGATAGACATCGCCGATCAGGCCGTCGTGAATCAGTTTGACGAGGTGGCGGAAACGTCCGAAGGAACGCCGTTGCGTACCGCCTTGCACAATGCGGCCGTACTTCCGCGAGGCTTCGATAATCTTCTGGCCTTCGAAAATATTGTGCGATACCGGCTTCTCCAGGTAGACATCCTTACCCGCCTGCATGGCCCAGATAGCCGTGAGCGCGTGCCAGTGGTTCGGGGCGCTGACGAGCACGGCGTCGATATTTTTGTCGTCGAACACGGCGCGCATGTCCCCCGTGGTTTTCGGGGTAACGCCGGTATTCGCGCGGGTCCACTGAGCGGCCTGCTCCGCGCGGTTACCGTCGGGATCGACCACGGCGCCGACTTGAACGCCTGGAACCTTCACGAATTCCCGCAGCAGTTGATTGCCGCGTCCGCCCATGCCAATGATGCCGATACGGACCGGTGGCGGCACCGACTGCGCGAAGGATTGCTTCGCGTACATGAATCCCGCCGCGGTGGCGGCGCTGGTTTGTAGAAGTTGTCTCCGATTCATCGCAACAATTGTATCTCGAACCGGAGATTTTTCCGGGATCCGGACGAATACCTACTTCACGTGGTGGTGATGCGCGCGGGGATTGGGGAAACGCTCGTCCTCCTGGCTCTTGGCCGGGGCGGATCGAAGGCGCTGCAGATCTTTCTCCACGGATACTCGCACGCGGCCGCATTCGACGATCCACCCAACTTCGTCATTCGAAGGCCAGGCCGCGGTAAAGGCGCGAGGGAGCGTCACCACGAGGCAGTTGCCCGCAAGACTGGCCCGCGGCGCATCGGCTTCCCCGCTCTCGACGCGGAAGCCGAACACGGGCTCCCCCTCAACGAAAGCAATCCGGCATTCGAGGGCCTCGCCCGCCGCAAGCCTCACGACATCGGGCGTCACAAGCCGGATGCGGATGTTCGATTCATCGATACGCGCGTTCATGGCGTAAACCTCTCGGGGGTCCCTTCTCGGCCGCTCCGGCCGCCGGGCAGGCATGACCGCGCGGGAACAACACGGAATGCAGCTTATCGCAATCCTACCGCCGGGAATGGCTCACCGACAGTCACCTCGTAGCCCGGTTCCTCCGCGCTTCGCAGAACGGTCCCCGGAGCCGAGGCCGGAAGCGCGACGTTCGCGATTCCGGACAGGATGCCGTTGCGTGGCGAGCACGTGACCGAAAGCAGGTCGCCGACGCGCTTCTCGCCCGCGAGCAGCTTCGTGCCGGGAGCGATCCGGGCGTCTTCAGGCATCGTAACGGGCATCAGAACGCGGGTGAGCAGATTGCGCGATTTGACGCGCTCCACCACTTCCTGTCCGAGATAGCAGCCTTTACCCGTCGCGATAGCGTCCGGCAAATTAATCTCATTTCCAATGAACCGGATGGTAATTTCCTCGCCGAAACGCGGGGCGCCGTTTTCAATCCGGACGCAGCGCGCCTCCTCGGGCGTTGCCGGAGGCACGCCGGCGGATTCCAGCCGCAGAATCCAGGAACCGATCTCGGCCACCGGCAGCCAGAGCCGGAAGCCGGGAAGGCCGGTCACGGAACTCCTTGCGATCCATCCATCGGCCGAACTGACGATATCAAAGGGATGCCGCGGTAATTCCCCGACAATTCCGCTAAGCATTTCCTCGGCCTGGGGCCCTTCGACAGCCAAGGCATGGAACTCATCCTCCAGTTCGCGCCATTCGGCGTCGTCGGCAATCAAATGCTCTTCCAGGTGCGCGCGCAACGCGGCCGTTCCCTCGGCCTCCGTATCCAGAAGAATCTCATCGGTGAGCGCATAAATGCAGGCATCCGATACCACGCGTCCGCGCGCGTCGAGCGAAAATCCGTAGGCGCCCTCGCCGGGCGCCAGGTTCCGCAGGTCCGCGGTAAACATGGCATTCAGAAAGCGGACACGATCCTCGCCGGAAACCGCCAGCAGACCGCGCCCCGGCAAGCGGAACCAAGCCGCCGATTCCGTGAGGGCGCGATACCCCGTGACCTTGATGGATGCAGACATACCAAGACCTCGTCCATTTTCGTGTTTGAAGAGACGCATTCCGGACACGGCGGGATGCCGTCTGCCGGTTACTAAAGCGCGGCCGGACGCCGGAGGTGGCGCACGGTAGCCGAATCCGCGCCAATTGAATACCCCGCCGGGTTGGACCTCCCCCGTTTCCGCCTGGTGAAATGGCGGCAATCGGGAGAGGTCCCTCCAGGCTTAGTTCCGCTCCGCCGCAACTTCCAGTACGCGCGGGAACAGGATGTTGTTTTCAAGGTGAATGTGCATGTGGATGTCCTGCTCCATCTCCTTGAAACCCGCGATCAATGCGCGGTAAGTCACGCATGCGTAATCCGGAATGGCGTACTCGCCCGTGATCTCACGGATTTTGCTCAATGCAACGCCGGCTTCCTCGTGTTCGGCGATCAGCGCCTGGATGGGGTTCGGCCCGGTTCCCAGGGGCGAAGGCGGAAGAGGCTCGCCCGCAAGGGCCGCTTTTTCGTATGCCTTGATGGCCGGGAAGAGTTCCTCTTCCTCATTGGTGACGTGCGAGAGCAGCTCTTCCTGCAACGCCGCGTACACTTCGGGCAGGCCCGGGAAGGTCTCGCCGTAGCGCTGGTTATAGACGCGGTACACCTTCTCGAGGCGCGCCGCGATCGCCGGCATTTCACGGCGCAGGTAATTGTGGTGCGTATTGACGACGTGGTCGACGATCTCGCTCAACGGCGCATGATTCCAATCGCGGCCATTGCCGCTGCCCGCCGCGAGCGCCGCGCGCAGTTCGCTTCCCACCTTGTCGAAGTCCAGGCCCTTCTCTTCACAAACTTCCGCCAGCGCTCGTTTGCCGCCGCAGCAGTAGTCAATCCCGTTCCGCTCAAAGAAACTCACGGCCGCCAGGGAACCGGCGGCCAGTTCAGCAATTGTCGTGCTGGTATCAAGCACCGTCATCTGTTTAGTATTCCTTCCGATTAAAATTCGCTCCGATGCAGTACGCCGGAGCCTCCATCAGCACGGCCAGGACGCCGCGAGGCGCGTCATCCTTCTCCGTAGTAATCCGCGTTGATCTTCGCGTAATTCTCCCACTGCGCGGGCAAGTCATCCAGAGCGAAAATAGCGGAAACCGGGCAGACTGGCACACACGCGCCGCAGTCAATGCACTCTATGGGGTGGATATAGAGCAGCTCTGCCTGTTCAAAATCGGCTTCATCCTTTCGCGGATGGATACAATCCACGGGGCAGGCGTCCACACACGCCGTGTCCTTAACGTTGATACAGGGTTCGGCGATTACGTACGCCATGAACGACCATCCTTTCCCGCGTCCCGCCCGGTGCTTCAGCAATCCGGGTAAAAGGGACGTTTAAAGATATATTCATTTTATATCTTAAGCACGCAGGTAGCGAAAAGCAATAGCCCGCGAACTCCTTTTGCAAGAGAAACAACCTTGCGGATCGGCACTCGCCGCGCCCATGGACGCGAAGCGCCGGAACACCGGTCAGATCAGGCTGGCGGCGCGTTCCTTTTCCTTTTTCGACACGTACTTCACGCCGCGGCGGGCCGCCATATTTCTGCCGATCGATTCGAGTTCGTCTTCTTCAAGCAGTTTCGAAGCTCGCGGAAAGACTTCGGATTCCTCAAGCGCGATGTGCGCCGTGTAAAGCTCCTGGAGCCGCGCGATGGCCTCCCTGAATTCGCTGAGTTCCGCCGCGCTCAACCTTTCGTCCCGAAGCCATTGCTGCCCGAGTTCGTCAACCCGGTCATGCAGCACATTCGCGCGCGCGTGGTCCGATTGCAGGCCATCAACCCTCGACGCCGCGTCTGGCTCCTTACGCAGAAGCGCTGGAAACAGATCTTCCTCCTCATCGGCCGTATGCTTGGGAGCAGCGCTCTTGAAGTAGACGAGCGCGCGCGCCACCGCTTCAAATTCCTGCTTTTCAAGGCTGCGCTCCGCGCCAAGCTTCCCGGCCATTGCAAGCGTTTTCAGAAAACGCTCGATGCGCCGATGGCATGCGGTCATCAGGCCGACGGGATCTTCGCAGCCCGCTTCCGCTTGTCCGATTTGTACCGGCATTCTTCCTCCCTCTGGGAACGTTCGTTCAGTTAAGATTACGCCACGCGCGGAAACGGAAATCCCGCTCCCGCACGGAAATCTCCGCGCGCTCGAAGCCCGCTTCGAGCAGGCGCTTCTCAAGTGTTTCCGGCAAGATTGGTTCAAGATCGTCGAACCAATGGAGCATCCGGAATATGGGATTATCGAGGCTATCCACCCCGGCGAACAATCCGCCGGGCCGCAGCACGCGAGCCACTTCATGGAACAGGTGATCCTGAGCCGAACGCGGGGTCACGTGGTGGAGCATGGTGAAGGCGAGAACGGTATCGAACGAGCCGCTGTCCAGGCCCATCGAGGTCGCGTCGCCGCAAAGCACGCGCACCGTCCCGCCATGATTCTCACGCAGGTTTTCGGCAAGACGCCAATCCCGCTCCAGGCAGACAAGGTCTTTCGTCCGGGGCGCCAGCAATTCCGTGGTTAATCCCGGCCCTGGGCCAATTTCGAGCACCCGCCCGGCCCAGGCCGCGCCATCGAGAGTCCATGGGATCAGGTCGCGGGAGAGAAATTCCCTCCACCGGCCAGACCCGCAAATCCAATGGTGAACCCGATTCATACGATAGTACGGTTGGAGGGATCGAATGGCGGCGGCTTCGCGACCCCAGTTGCGACCCCGACCCTGCTCTTATCATAGCCGCCCCGAAACGCCCGCCCAAAATGAAGCAGGGCGGACAGCGTGCTATTCTGGCTGCCGAACAGGCTCGCGAGTTCCCGATGAACGATTCAAAAACCCCGCTGGAGATTCCCCTTCTCGCTTCCCATTCGCTGGAGGAAGAATCCGTGTTTCGTCCGGAGAACCTTCTCTCGGCCGTGCGAAAATTACGCGGGCTCCCGGACCGCCCGGTACCCCCGATTTGCATCCTGGAATTCGACGGAGATCTTACGGATTCCATGGCGGCCGGAGGAGAACTCCAGCCCTGCGAAGACTGGGCGTGTTTCCACACCACGCTGTTCACGGGCGAACTCGGCGGCATCCCGTGGGCGATGCTGCCACGCACCATCGGAGGCCCGTATACGGTGCTTGTGGCGGAGCAATTGCGGGCCGCCGGCGCAAGGCTGATCGTGGGCCTCTCCTCGGCCGGGCGGGTATCGCGCCATCTCAGCCTGCCCTCGCTGGTGGTTGCGACAAGCGCCATCCGTGACGAAGGAACCTCCCTGCATTATCTGCCGCCTTCTCGCGATGTAAAATGCCCGAGCGGCGTCACCGGCGCGCTGTGCGCGGAACTGGCCGCCACCGGCTGGCGCGTCGAATCCGGCGAGGTCTGGACCACGGACGCACCGTACCGCGAAACCCTCACTCAGCTTCACCGCTGGGCGGCCGAAGGGGCGCTGGCCGTCGAGATGCAGGCAGCGTCGCTGTTCGCGTTCGGGCACGCCCGCGGAGCGGAGACGGCTCTCGTGGCCGTGGTCAGCAACGCGGCCGATCACTCCGAGGAAGTCTTCGACACGGGCACGCCATCCGATGGCCGGCGCATCGCGCACGCGATCGTCCGGGCCGGCTGGCGGCACCTCGAATCGGCAACTCCGCGTTCGATCGGAAGTAAATAGACCTAAACTGGTAGCAGATGGGGCAGTGCCCGATTCACGGAGTAGAACCATGAATACCGATATTGCGGCCGCCCTCCGAGACGGCGTAAGAGACGCGTATTCCGCCGCCGCGCGCGAACCGGAGGGGAAGCATCCGTTTCCGGTTGGGGCGAAATTCGCCGCCAGCCTGGGTTATCCGGAGGATTTGCTTCGCGAGGTACCGGCCGATTCCGCGGCATCTTTCGCGGGCGTCGCGAATGTCTCCTGTTTCGCTCCACTCTCCCCCGGCGCTCGCGTGCTCGATTATGGCTGCGGCTCGGGGCTCGATTCCTACGTAAGCGGCAAGCGCGTTGGAAGCGGCGGCCGCGTGGTGGCCGTGGATTTCAGCGCGGACATGCTCCGGCGCGCGCGCGATGCCGCTAACGGACGCCGGAATAACATCCACTTCGTGCAGGCAGCGGCCGGCAAGCTCCCGCTGCCGGACGCCTCCATCGATACGGCTCTGGCCAACGGAATCTTCAACCTCAACCCAGACCGCGCTCCGCTTTTTCGCGAGATCGCGCGCGTTCTGCGCCCTGGCGCCACTCTCGCCGGCGCGGAGCTGGTCCTGAAGGAACCGATTGAGACAAAGGGCGAACCAACGCCCGACAGCTGGTTTTCCTGAATCGCGGGCGCACGGGAGACGGTCGTCTTCCAACAGGAATTTCTCGACGCGGGCTTTCAGGAGGTACGCATCCTGCGCACCGGGCGCAACGCACGGACGCGGCACCCGGCCGTGCTGGCGGCCGAGTACATCGCGATCCGCTAGCGCATGCGCGCGGGTGCATGCCACGCGCTCAATCGCGGCGCTCGATTTCGAGATAGAGCGAAAGAAACCCACTCGCCGGGTAGGGCGCATTCACGGGCATTTGTTCATCCACCATCCGAATGGCGCGGGTTCTGGCGAGCAGTTCCTCCATCAGCACACGCAACTCAAGGCGCGCGAGCGGAGCGCCGGGGCAAGCGTGAATGCCCTTGCCGTATAGCAGATTGGCCTCCGGGTCCCGGTCCAGCCGGAATTCATCCGGGTCGCCGAACACCCGCTCATCGCGATTCGCCGAAGCCCAATTAATGGAAATACCCGCGCCTGGTTCGATGGGGCGCCCGCCGATCTCCGTCGCCTTCGCCGCCCGCCGGCGGTTTGAAATCAGAGGCGCGTGGATCCGCAAGATTTCGTCGTTGGCCCCGGGCAATAGATCCGGGCGGTCGCGGAGCCGCTGCTGAATGCCGGGGTGCGTGGCGAGAAAATGCATCAGAATTCCCACGCTTGCCGCAATCGTGGCCAGTTCTCCAACCGTCCAGTTGCGGACGAGGCTCACGAACTCCGCGTCGGTCAGCGGGCGGCCGGCTGGCCGCTCGCGCATCAGGCGCGTGGTTACGTCGTCCGGAGCGAGATCCCCCGCCTTGCGGCGTTCTCGAAGCAGGTCCTGAATATAGGAATCGAAATCCATGGCAACCTCGGCCATGGCCTCCCGGTCCGCGGCCAGAGTCGCGGCGTGATTGCGGCGCGTCCACTCGCGCAGCGGCTCGTGCAGAGTTTCGGGCCAGCCCATGAAGGCGGATTGGATACGGAGGGCAAAATCCTCGGCGAAACCGGCGATCACTTCGCATTTTTCACCGTGAGGCAGGCGCTCGATCAATTCGACGGCGATCTTGCGGCAGATTGGCTCAAACCACTCCATCACATCCGGAGCGAAATACGGATCGATAACACTCCTGAAAACAGTATGCTCCGGCGGATCCATACCGTTCGGAACGGAAAGATACCGGGATACTTCGCTGCTGAAGGTCTCCGGGTCTTCGAGAACCCGCACAACGTCTTCATGCCGGAAAAGCGACCATTGCCGGTATTCGCTGAACGCCACCGGACAGCGCTGGCGCATCCGGTCGTAGGCCGCAATTTGATCTTCGAGGACTTCTTCCGCGCGCGCATCCCAATCCGGCGCGGGGCTTTGCTGCGTGGAAGTTTCAGGTAATGACACTCTTATATCGTAAAGAATCCGGCTCCGCATTTGCCATGCGGCGCGCGCTTTCGCGGCGCGGCCAGCACGGGCACACGGGTGGACGGGGCGAATCGGCATCAAGGATACTCGTTTGAGGGCATCGCGCGCCCTCACGCCTCGGCCCGGATCTCAGCCCGGCTCCGAAACGGCAAGATGCCCCTGGGACGCCATGCGCGCGGCCCTGGGACGAGGAACCATGAACGTTAGCGGCAGCACGAGGAACATGCTCCGATGGCTCGCCGCCGGGCTCGAAGTCTCCGTACTCGGCGGCCTGGCGGCTCTCGGCCTGATTGCGGTGCTTGGCGGCTTCTCTGGAATGCGCTGGTATCGTTATGGAAACCTCTTTTCGGTGGGACTATACCCCTCCACGGCGCTCGACGCCGGATTCGGTTATTGGAGCTTTGCCGGGTTCGCTCTCGCGTTTCTCTATTTCGTGGCCTTGGGCCTCGCTTTCGCGCTGGTTTTCCATAGCCGGAAACGGGGAGTGGCGCCGCACTTGGCCGGCGTGGCCTATGCGCTGGCTCTCTTTATCGCCGGAGACCGCCTTTGGTGGCAATCGTGGTCCCCTTACCTTGTGATTTACGGAAACCCTTCGCACCTGATGTGGGGTCATGTTGTGTTTGGGGCGATGCTGGGCTGGCTCCCCGCGTTCCGGGAGGCACGTGACGCGCGGGACAAGCCGGAAGCGCGAAATCCCGAAACGTTTTTCACGCTTGATCCGCCTTAACATTTGTACGCCAAATAGCTCCGCCGGGAACTCCGCTCCGAAAAAAGGGCATACCGGGCTCGCGCGGTAAACTGAATGGAAAGCAATCGATAACCATGGCTGACGAAACAACAAGTCGCATTCTAGGCCCGGACGGGCTGCCCATTTCTTCCGAACCCGACACCGTGAAGGAGACCGCCGGAGAACCCGATTGGAGCTCGATGCCCATTCCGCCGGCCGATTTCTCTTTCCTGGTGTATTCACTCACGACACAAGCCCAGATTCAGTTGGGCTTGCTTCGCATGGACGAAAACGAGCCCCCGCACGCCAATCTGCCGATCGCCCGCCACACCATCGACATGCTGGGTATGTTGCAGGAAAAGACCCGCGGCAACCTGGACATGCAGGAAAAGCTGCTGCTCGAAAACACCCTGACCGACCTTCGTTACCGTTACGTGCAGGCCTCGCAAGAACCCAAGAAGGATTAACGGATGATCTCTTCGCGGGAGATCGAAATCGAGGCGGTGGTACTTGGTTCCGGCACCAGCGTCGGCGTGCCGATGATCGGCTGCACCTGCGCCGTCTGCCGTTCGACGGACCCCCGGGATCACCGCCTGCGTCCCAGCCTGCTCGTGCGATTCGACGGCTTCGAGGTGCTGATCGACACCGGTCCGGATTTGCGCCAGCAGGCGCTTCGGGCCGGGATGAAGCGCCTGGACGCCGTGTTCTATACCCATTGCCACGCGGATCACATTCTGGGCATCGACGATATCCGTCCATTCAACTTCATGAGCCATTCGAGCATCCCGATTCACGGCTCCGCGGAGACCCTCGACTGCATCCAGCGCACTTTCGCCTATGCCTTTGACGGCCGGCCCACCCAGAGTTCGCGGCCGAAGCTTGAGCCGCAATTGATGAACGGGCAGCCCATCGATATCCACGGGCTGCATTTCCAGCCTGTTCCGGTGATTCATGGCAAGCTGGCCTGCCATGGCTTCCGATTCGGGAACATCGCCTACCTCACGGATTTCAGCGCCATTCCCGACAGCTCCCTGTGCATGCTTCGGAATCTGGATATCCTTTTCCTGGACGCCCTGCGCCACAAGCCGCACCCGATGCACTCCACGGTGGAGGCGTCGCTTCACCTCGTGGAGTTGCTGCATCCGAAGCAAGCCTATTTCACCCATGTTTCACACGATCTGCCTCACGCGCTGACGGAAGAAACCCTGCCGCCGAACGTGCATCTAGCCTACGACGGCCTCGAGTTGCATTCCACGTGGACGCTGCTCAATCCGGAGGCGCCCGAATGAATCTCGCGGTGAAGCCAATCGCCCTCGATGCGCTGGCGGGCATGGAACGAAAGGCGCGAGCCCTCAGCGCCGGTAATTTCGACGGAGTTCACCTGGGGCACCAGCTTCTGCTTCGGACGCTTAACACCCGCGCCGCGGGCAACGGCCTTTCGCGCAGCGTGCTCACCTTCCATCCGCATCCGATGAGTATCGTGGCGCCGGGGCGTTCCCCTCGCCTGCTTACGAGCCTGGAAGACCGGGCAGCCCTGCTTCGCCGCTTCGGCGCGGACGAAGTGATCGTGCTCCGCTTCGACGAGGCGCTCTCCCGGATGAATGCCGAGGCGTTCGTCACGGAGGTGCTCGCGCGGCTGCTGGACGCGCGGCATATCGTGATCGGTGAGAATTTCCGTTTCGGCAACCAGCAGGCCGGCAATGCGGCGCTGCTTGTGGAACTGGGCGCCCGACTGGGCTTTACGGTGGATTCCGTGCCGCTGGCGCACTGGCGCGGCCGGCCCGTAAGCAGTTCGGAAATTCGCCGCCAGTTGCTGGCCGGCAACGTCGCCCTGGCCGCGCGCCTGCTGGGACGTTTCCACGCGCTGAAAGGCGAGGTGGTCCGCGGCCGGGGCGTCGGAGCCAAGCAGACTGTCCCCACGCTCAACCTTGGCGGAGAACGGGAAATCGCTCCAGCGAATGGCGTCTACGTCACGCGCACTCATGACGCCGCGCATGGGGTCTCCTACCCATCGATTACGAACATAGGCCACCGCCCCACGTTCGACGACGGACATCCAGAGCGCAGCATCGAGACCTTTCTGCTCGGCCCTCTCGCCGCTCAACCCACGCGAATTACGGTTGAATTTCTGCACCGGGTTCGCGCGGAACGGAAGTTCGCGAGCCCCGAACTGCTGCGCGCCCAGATCCTCCGCGACGCCGCCCGCGCCCAGGCCTATCACCGCCGGCTGATGAAGTGGAGCCCCGGGGTTCTCGGCGGAACAAATGCCGGGTAGCCTTTCTTGCCGATTCTCCTCGTGAAATGACACGATAGAGCGAACATGGGCAAACGCCTTACAGGTATCTTCACCCCGATGCTCGTCCCCCTGGACGAGCGCGGCAACCTGAACGAAGCGGAATTCCGGCGCTTCATCAACTGGCTGATTGCAAGCGGCGTCCATGGGCTCTACCCGAACGGTTCCACGGGTGAATTTACGCGGCTGACAGCCGGCGAGCGGCGGCGTATTGTCCAGATCGTTTGCGACGAGGTGAAGGGCCGCGTCCCGGTGCTGGCCGGAGCCGCGGAGGCGAACGTCAAGGAAACGCTGGCCGCCTGTGAGCTTTATCATTCTTACGGGGCCACCGCCGTGGCCATCGTCTCGCCGTTCTATTACAAGC
>CAZXBZ010000052.1:0-12922 GCA_964639135.1 uncultured Solibacteraceae bacterium
CCATGTACGGGCCAAGGATATGCGTCCCCGACGGCTGATAGTAGAAGATACCGTACCCGCCACGGGCGATAAGCCTGCCATTTCCGCCGACATCGTAAGCAAATCCCAGCCTCGGCGCGAAATTCTTTTCAGCGGCCGGATAAATGTGACGGCCGAAATCGACGCCGGCGAACTTCACCGCACCGGGCAAACCGGTGAGAGCGTTGATCGCCGTGGGGTCAAAGTTCGAGTAGCGATTGAACCGCTCCGTTGGGGAGCCGATCAATTCGTAGCGCAGGCCAAGATTGATTGTGAGGCGGGTATTCATCTTGAAGTCGTCCTGCAGAAAACCGGCATAATACCGAAAGCCATCCGCTTTGGCGATGCCATACGCTGTCGATCCGCTGGACACCGTGCCGAGAAGGAAGGTAGCGGCGCCGTGGCCGGTTGCACTCGGCGCTTGTGGGTCGCCTGTGAGATCACGCGCAAAACTGAAGCTGCCGGCGACGGCGCCCGGCTGGTAATTATTGTCGAGAGAGACTCGCATCTCGCCGCCAACCTTCAGGTTGTGCCTCCCAAGCACCTTTGAGACGGTATCCGACAGGGAACCAACCGTTTGATAGCGAAGGGCTAATTTCGACGTGTCCCCTCCCAGGGCGGACATGTCCGCGATTGAAAATCGGGGGCTGATGATCTCCGTATATCCTCCGGGCAGGCCCAGCATCGTGGAGACTTTCTGTTCGAACGATGATGGATACGACTCCAGGACTTCGCGAGTGATGGAGAAGCGTAATTCGTTCAGCAGCGTCGCGGTGAAGGTGTGCGTATCGCTGATCACCAGTTGCTTGTTGTCCGAAGTGGAGACCGCCGCCGTGGGGTCCACCGGGTTGTTCGACGCAAATGTGGGAGTTACCGAGGTTGAGTTATTCTTGGTGGCTAGAATACGGCCGAACAGGCGGTTATTGATGCCGATTTGCTGATCGATCCGAACCATGTATTGGTCGATATTCGTTGGCTTCGGAGACATGCTGACCATATTATTGGTCCCGGTGATATCGGTGGGTGTACTGTTAGCGTTGGGGACTAAGGCAAATGCCTTTGCCGCTACTGGATCAATCCGGCTGGCCGGGATCAGGTTATTCGCCAGGGGAGTACGCACAAAACCGGCCCCGTTGGGGTTTGGACTAGTGGTGAGCGGATCGAAGAGCGCCGCCAGACGCGGCTGCTTGGTTGTCGGATCCAGGATGTAGGTCTGCGCGAAATCCCCTTGGCGTTCAAGCGAGGTCGGTACGCGCGTCTGCTGTGTTTGGGTATTCCGGATACGCACACCCTCGTAATTGACAAAGAAGAATGTCTTGTTTCGGCCGTCGTAGAATTTCGGCACAAATACAGGGCCGCCGAGGCTGAATCCGAATTGATTCTGGCGAAGAACGTTTTTGGGAAGCCGCAGCCGGTTATTCGTCCATGTGTTGGCGTCGATTGCGTCGTTGCGGAGGTATTCATAGGCGGTTCCGCGAAGAGCGTTTGTTCCGGTCTTCGTCACCACGTTGATTGCGCCACCGCCATTCATACCGAATTCAGCGGATTGCCCGTTCGTGTTAATGCGAAACTCCTCGACCATGTCCACGTTCGGCATTACGGGAACTTCGTTCTCCTGAAGGACGTTCAGCGAGCCTCCATCTAAGTAGAACGCGGATGCGCCGGCCTGGCTGCCGTTGATGCTGACGGCATTCGTACGAAATCCGGAGACATCCAGTACGCCGGTTGCCGTTGAGTTCACGCCCGCCGCCACGCGCAGAAGCAGAAATGGACTGCGTCCGTTCAACGGAAGGGATTGTATGCGCGAGGAATCGACGACGGCGCCCAGGTTTGCATTCTCGGATTCAATGACCGGGGCGACCGCTTCCACTTGAACCTGCTCCGTGAGTTGGCCAAGCTCCAGCGTGAGATCGGCCCGAGCAGCCTGCCCCACCGTAAGCGGCCCGAATTCCGGGAGCACCGCTCGCTTGAAGCCGGCTGCTTCCGCCTCAATGGAATAAACGCCAACGGGGAGCGCGTTAAAAGCATAGGAGCCCTGCTGGCTGGATGTCGTGACGCGCCGCAGGCCGGTTGCGAGATTAGTTGCCGTGATCTGGACTCCAGGCACCGCGCTTCCAGTCGGGTCGTTCACGAAGCCTGATATGGATACCGTATCCACTTGCGCCCAGACTCCTCCCACAAACAAGCAAATCAATGCAAGCAGCACCATGCTGAGATTGCGGTAGCGAATCATCGTTGTATCCTCCACTCTAAAGATCGAACTGTCCCAGGCGGCGCGCGCCGCCGTGCTCACGCAAAGAAAAAGGACGCCGTCGCCGTGCAATCCGCCCGTGGCGTCAATCGCACCCAGTGCGCCGAAAAAGCATCCGGAAAAATGTGCCTGGCGTAGCCTTCGACGGGCACTTTGATCTGTTCGTACTTGTGCCACTCACCGCTGCCCATGAAGTCGATTTCCACGTCGAATTCAGCCGCTTTATCGGTGCTGATGTGCAGCATCTTGCGCTCGAAGCCCGTGAGCAGGAACGGGTCGGAAGGTTCATCCTTGCGCACGGCTGATTTCCACCACGGGCCGCCCCACCCTTGCGGGCGTCCCCAACTCCACAGGTCGTCCGTCTTGCCGAACCAGATCCCCGATTGCGGCTGGCCCACGACGGCGTTGTTGTCGTTGTTGGGCGTGGTCTGGTTGCCGCCCACCGTGAAAAGTCCCCGGAAGGCACAGTAATCCGGGATAATCCGCAGGTGCTGGCAGATGGGCTTCACCCCCCAGATGCGGTTCTCGAAGGGCACGGGTTGGAGTTCGTAGAACATTCCTTGAATGTCCATCAGGAAATGTTCAGTTTCTACTTCCCGGATCCGCATCCACTCGGTCTGCCACGCCTGGCTCATTGCATGGGTGGCTTTCGGGAGGCGGTAGCGCTGCCACTCGCCGTTCACCAGCGCCCAGAAGAGAACGCTCGCCTCGTCCCAGCCCGTCGCGAAGAGCACGTTGCCGAGATCCTGCCGCGCCATCACATCCATATGTGGCTTGCCTGAGAGCTTGGTCCATCTCTTTCCGTCGTATTCGAACAACCCGGCTTCGTTCTCGCCGTAGGCGTAGAAACCGTTATTCGCCACGGCGATGCGATTCTGCGCGGTGTACCCTCCCTTGAAGTGGGGCCGCTTGGCGATCTTCATGTCCTTCACCAGGTCGAAGAGCAGCCGCGTCTTCAGGGTGCTGACATCCATTTCCAGCAGCAGCCCCTCCATCGTCATGTGGTAGACGCGATTGGCTGGATCCGTCAAATGGCGGAAGGTCGACGTAAGACGATGTTCATCCAATTCCGGAATATGCTTCCAATTGCCGCCGGCATCGATCGCGTAAGGTCCGATGAAGCACTGGTTCGATTCACGGTGAATCAGCCGGTTGGCGTGCGTGCCGTCATGCACGTGTACGCGCGTGCTCACCAGTTGCTCGTCAATCCGGTAGAGCCCCAGCCCGTAACCCGTGCCGATCTTGTGGCTGTTATAGGTCACCGCCCAGAGCGCGTCCGCCCAGGGCATCAAGGCGCCCACGCCGCACTCAGTGCGCACTGGCCCGTTATCCGCCTTGAAGCCGATGGACGGCCCGGCCGTCGAAAAGGTTTGAGCCACGCCGGCCAGGGGCGCGGCGAGCATCGTTGTAAGTATGTTCCGCCGGGATGAGAGCATCCAGATCCTCCAGGGTCAGGAGGAGAATATCAAGCGGCGGCGTGAGTGTATTGAGACAAATGTCCTACTCTATCGAGGCGGGCGTCCACGCAACGGCGGATGCCATGCGGGGCTATAGATGGATGATGCCGCGCTGCACCGCGGTGATCAACAGTTGCGTGCGGTCCGTTACGCCGAGCTTGTCCAGGATGTGCGTCATATGCACGCGCACGGTTTTCTCGGCGATTCCCAAGCGCGCGCCGATTTCCTTGTTGCTCAAGCCTTCGGCGAGAAGCCGTACGATTTGTTCTTCCCTCGCGGTAAGTGGATCCACGTCGGGGTACTCGGCGAATGTCTTCACCACGGATGGCGGCAGGTAGCGGTGGCCGCGATGGATCTTTTCAATCGCGAGAATCAGGGTATCGGCATCGGCATCCTTCGTCAGATAGCCCATTGCTCCGAGCTCCAGCGCTCTTCGGATATCCGCCACGCCCTCATAGTTCGAAAGAACCAGAATGCGCGCTTCGGGGTTTGCTTCACGGATGGAGCGGATGGCATCGAAGCCGGACCCTCCGGGCAGGCGCAGATCCATGATAGTGACATCGGGATGATGTTCCCGGTAGGCCGCGAGCGCGTCTTCCGCGGTGGCGGCTTCCCCGGCAATGTGCATCCCCGCTTGCGTATTGAGTACCGAGCGCAGTGCGAGCCGCGCGAAATACTGGTCTTCCACCAGCAGGATCTTTACCATACCCGTCAGCCGCGCCCCCGCCCGTTCAGCGGCAATTTAAGCGTCACACGAGTTCCCTCGCCCGCTGTACTCACAATATCAACCGTACCGCCCGCGTGCGCCGCTCTCTCCTTCAAGATGGAGATGCCGAAGTGGCCGGCTCCAACCGCGGCGGGTTCAAAGCCGTTCCCATCGTCCTTGACGGAAGCAAGCAGGTAGCCCTCGGTGACCCGCACGCGAATGGCGATATTTCTCGCCTCCGCGTGGCGTGCCGCATTGAGCGCCGCTTCCTGGCAAATACGGAGCGCGGCATGCGAGATGTCTCCAGAGACCTTCTCCGAATCACCGTCGAATTCTACTGAGTGCGCGATCTCCCCTGGGATAATCTCGCGCATCGTTCGCCGCAGCGCCTCGATCAGCGGCTCGCGCTCGGGAGAAGAGTAGCGCAGATCCCAAATCGCCTGGCGGGCCTGCCGCCGGTAGTGCCGCAGCATACCGCCCGCGGTCAGGATGGCGTCGCGGGCGGCTGCCCCGCTATTCCGGTCAAGCGCTTTTCGAGCGGAATCGAGCTGCCAGGAGAGCGCGGAGAAGCCCGCTAATAACGTATCGTGCCACTCACGGCCGATACGATTTCGTTCCTCGGCGACCAGGGCATAACGCGCCCGCACAAAATGCAATCGCCATTGGTAGATAAGCCATAGCAGCGCGCCAAGCACGCCAGCGCAAACCGCGTAAAACCAGCCTGACTGATACCATCGCGGGGCCTGCTCGATAACCGCTACCCCGGAGGCGCCCCAATCCGAACCGGCTTGGCGGGCGGAAATTTCAACGCGGCGTAATCCCGGTGGAAGCGTGTCCAGTCGCAACACCCGCTGAGACCCAAGTGAAATCCACCCCGGCTGCAAGCCTTCTATCCGGTAGCGGAACTCCGCCCCCGGGGCGCCGTTCAACCGGTCCGTTGTGAAGGTGATCTCATGCCGGCCGTCTCCCGAGCTAACCGATTTCAACAAGACGCTTGGAGGATCCGGAATGTGAAGCTTCTCCGGCTGCACCTCCACCAAACCGGCGACTGTCGCGAACCAGAGATGTCCATCCGCATCCCTCCAAGCCGAGGGGTCGCCTACGTTCTGGAACTCGCTGGAGCGTAATCCGGCGTCGCTATCGAACCGCATTGGCATCACCCGATCGAGGACGCCCGAAGCCAGCCGCTCCAACTGGCCGAGCGGAATCACAAATAAACCCGCGGGCGTGCTGAGCCAAAGCCGTTCGAAATGATCTTCGAGGATGGCATAGACGGGGAGTTCCGGCAGTCCCTGGCGTTGGTCAAATACACGTGCCTTTCTTCCCTTCACCAGCAGCAGGCCATTGGCGCGCGTCCCCGCCCACACATTCCCTCTTGAATCCTCCGCTAGCGCCGTTACAGCCGGGTGGGGCAAACCCGCGATTTCCTCGATCCGGCTTCCTCGAATCACCGCCAGCCCGTGGTTGCTGCCCGCCCACATCGTGCCGTCGCGTGTTTCAAGCAAAGTTCGTACGTCGCGTGCTTCAAGCAGCATCGCGCGTGACCCCTCCACGCCGCCGTCAGGATAGTAGTAGAGGCCATTCTGCGCGCCTAGCCACAAGCCACCCTTGCGGTCAAAGTGAATGGCTCGAACATTCGAGCCGATCCCGAGGCGGCTGGCGGAATAGACAGTCTCCGCGCGGCCGTTAAAGTAATGCAACTGGCCGCTCCAGTCACTGAACCACGCGCCGCCGTCTTTGCCGAACCCGATAGCGTGGATAAGGGTGGTCTCCATCGGAACAGCCACGGGAAGCCGCTGAAATTGTCCGTTCGTGTAACGGTGGACCCCCTCTCGCCACGTGCCTATCCAGAGCCGGCCATCCGTACTTCCGGCAACGCTCGAAACAAAAAGCGCATCGAGACCTTCCGGAGGGCCGTGCGGGATTATCGGACCGCTCCGCCATCGGCTGAGCCCGGCGCGCGTGCCGATCCATAGGCTGCCTTCCCGGTCTTCAAAGAGCGAGTGAACGAAGTCATCCGCCAAGCCATCGCTCTTTGCCCAGCGGTCTACCCTGGATTCATGGACACGGTAGAGACCGTTGCCCCATGTCGCCACCCACACCAACCCATCCCGATCCCTGACGATGTTCACCACCGGGCCTTCGACGCCCTTCACTCGAAGCGGCGGCGTGGCGGTTTTGGAGTCCGCGGCGCGAAGCGTGAAGAGCCCGCGCGTTGTGCCGATAAGGATCTGGCCATCCGCGCCAGCGAGAACCGATAGCGGCGACCCGAGCGCATCATTCCGCGCGGCAATCGTGGAGATATGTCCTTCCCGGCCGATCGAGAACACGCCGCGGGAAGCGCAGACAAGGAGGTCGCCGTTGGGAAGTTCCGCTAGTCCTTGCCACCTGAGGTCCACGCCGCCAGGCTCGAATACGGACCGTAACTCTCCGTCGCGCATCCGCCACACGTTCCCGGCGATCACCGCCATCGCGCCATCCCTCAGGGTTAGTGCGGAAGTGACGACACGCAACTCCCGGCGCGCCCGCGCGCTTCGTCCATGCTCCAGCGCGAAAGCACCCTCATCGCGGGAGAACATCCACACCCGGCCCGAAGAGTCTTCCGCCACCAGGTTTACCCACTCGCGCGAGAGGCCGGAATCGGATTCTAGGGTGATCGTACTGAACCGCAGGCCATCAAAACGGGCCGCTCCTCCGGACGTACCCACCAAAAGATGGCCCGCGGCATTTTGGGTTATCGATGTTACGTAGTTCTGTGGAAGCCCTTGCTCCACCTGCCAGTGTTTCTTTGCGTATTGTGAAAGCGCGAATGAGGGGTCTAGCGCGGGCAGAGTTTGGGTAACACCGGCAAGCGCCACCAACAGGGATGCGCGCAACGCTGCTTTCAGATTTTTACGGGCGAAACCGCGGGCGCTTGAAGGGAATACGCCCCTGCCCAACTGCCTCAACACCGCCTCCTCATCCCGCATCCCGATCCCGCGAGAAAGAACCGCGGCGTCCAGCCCGGCGCCTCCAGTTGCCGCTCCGGATGGTTCGAACGCCGCCGGACAATGTAGCATCCTAACAAACGCCCAGGCCGGGCGGTGTCCGCCGCCTATGCAAACGGCCAGACGGCGGTGGTGGTGTATCCGCCGTCGCACGCGATCACCTGGCCCGTAATGAAGTTCGCCCCCGCGCTTGCGAGAAACACGGCCAGCGGGGCCACCTCTTCCGGAGTCCCCATCCGGGGCATGGCCTGGGAAGCGCGGAGCCACTCGTGCATTTTCTCGTCTTGCCACATCGACCGGTTGAGATCGGTAAGGATGAAGCCGGGCGCGATGCAATTGACCTGGATGTTCGCGCGGCCCCACTCCGCGGCCAGCGAGCGAGTGAGCGCATCGAGGCCGCCCTTCGTCATCGAGTAGACGCTGAGCTTCGGGACGCCCACTAGCGCGCCGCTGCTCCCGACGAAGATAATCTTTCCGCCCATCCCGCGCGCCACCATCCGCCCGCCGAGAATACACGTGAGTTCGAAGATGCCGTGCAGGTTGGTCTCAAAGATCCGGCCAGTCTCCTCGCGTGTGTATTCGACGGCGGGCTTGCGGATGTTCATCCCGGAAACACAAAGAAGGATATCGGTCTCACCGCAAGTGCCGGCCGCCTCTTGAATGGACTCCCGGCGTGTAAGGTCCAGCGCGAGGGCGCGTGCCTTCATCCCTTCCGCGCGCAAAGCGGCTGCGTGAGCTTCCAGCACGCCGAGAGACCGCGCGGCGAGGATGGTCTCCGCTCCAGCGCGCGCCACGCTCCTGGCGATCGCGAGCCCGATGCCGCGGCTGGCCCCAGCCACAAAGGCTCTTTTTCCTGCAAGCGAGAAAGGATTTTCTGGTTCCATGACCTTCCCTGATTCTTTACGAAATGCAGCCGCCGCATGGGCGCCAGCCGTCCCCGTCTGGGCTACGTCGATCATACCGCCAGGCCGGCGCCTCCGGCCCCGTATTTCCGCGATATGCGCTCCGGCATGGCGGCGGAGCGAACCGCTAAAATAAGTTGGCTGTCCTTACTGGGGAATCTTTCCCGCTTTCGCTGAAGTATAGAAATCGCGTGGATACCCCAATCGGCCTTGATAGCCGCCTCGCGGCGGCAAATAGAACGGAGTAATCATGCAAAAAATCCTGGACGGGTTGCGTCACTTTCAGAGGGACGTTTTCCCCGGGCAGAAACATCTCTTTGAAGAACTTGCCACGGGACAGAACCCGCTCGCGCTCTTCATCACCTGCGGAGATTCCCGCGTGGTACCTTCCCTGCTCACGCAGACACAACCGGGGGAACTCTTCCTGAGCCGGCAAGTAGGCAACATTGTGCCTCCCCACGGCTCGCTCTACGGTGGCGTTTCCTCCACGATCGAATATGCCGTGGGGGCGCTCGGCGTGGGGCGCGTCATCCTGTGCGGGCACTCCGGCTGCGGCGCCATGCGCGCGGTGCTTCACCCGGAAGCGCTCGAGGATCTTCCAAATGCCCGCCGGTGGCTTGGATTCGCGGAGGCCGCACGGCGGATTGTCAATGCCCGCTGCCCGGATGGAAGCGAGGAAGAGCGCCTGGATATGCTTGTCCGCGAGAACGTACGTACGCAACTGAGGCACCTGATGACGCACCCCGTGGTGGCCGTCGCGCTCGCGAAGCAGGAGGTTCAACTGCACGGGTGGGTCTACCACATCGAAAGCGGCGACGTGGACGCCTGCGACAGCGTTACGGGCGAATTCTCCCGGATTACGTTCGAATGAACTCGAGCGCCGCGCGGCATTGCGCCTGAGCCGTGCCGCCGCGCGCTCGCTCCTCCTCAGAGCTTGATGAAAATACGGTGCTGGTAAAGCCACCAGCAGACATACACCTGGAGTGCAATCACCAGCCAGACCGCCGTGAAGGGCGCCCATACACCCACAAAGGGTTCCGCCCAACTGGTGAACACGGGCGCGGTATGCCGCATCCATCGCCCCAGGATCTCGTGGAAGAGATAGATAAAGATCGAGTTCGCGCCGATCATCACGAACAGCGTTGCCCACGAGCGCCGCTTCCAGACATCGCATACCCAATAAAAAAGAAGAAGCGCCAGAATGGTGAATCCGCCGCTGAGGAGCGCGAAGGAGGCGGTCCAGATCTTCTTGATAATTGGAACGAAGGGGTGGAGCGCCAGGCCCGCGAAGACGAGAGCCACGCCGGCGCCGGCCAGGACTTTCGTCTTCCGGCCAAGCGATTCACTCGAGAAGAGCATCCGCCCCGTGAGAACGCCGAGGATGGTATTGAACGCCGAACTCACGCAGTTAATGGTGGCGTAGGACCCTCCCCAGGTTTTGCCGAGAATCATCAGGTCGAGCATCTCTCCGATATTGCCGTCCCGCACCCAGGGTCCCTCGACGCCATTCACGCGGACGAACAGATAGAAGAGAGTGTGAGCCAGCAGCAGCAGCGCCGCCGTCACGGCCTGGTATTGCCAGCTCTTTCGTAAAATCAGAAACGCGACGGTATAGGTGAACGCGATCTGCGCAAGCACGTTGATCAGATCGAGATTAGGCCGGTTCGCGCCGATGCTGCGCGCCACGATCCCCCAGAAAATCAGCAGCGCCGCGCGTTTCAAAACGTGGCGCAGGCTCTGGTTCCAGGTCTCTCCCCTCGCCCAGCGCCGGTGAAACGAATAGGGCATCACCACGCCCACGATAAACATGAAGAAGGGTTGAATAAGATCCCAGAAGTGGGTGCCAATCCATTGGGCGTGGTCCAACTGAACGATGATGGGGCTCATAAAGCCGTATTGTTCAAACAGGTTCAGCCCGAACGGGCCCGCGAACATGCAAAACATGGTGAAACCGCGGAAGGCGTCCACGGAATACAGGCGCTCCGGCAAGCTGAGAACGGAGGACGAGGGAGGGTTCGAAGGAGTCATGTAACGCACTTTCCTTCAAGTGCGAAACGAGTATATCGCTTCAATCTGGCCAGGAAAAGCGAGTATGACGCTTAGCGATGTCCGAAATACATCAGCCAGCCCGCGACAAAAAGACTGAGCGTGAAATAGGCGAAACACTTCACGCCATAGCGCAGACGGTCGGCGTCCGTTTTCTTGGAGACGATGCCAAGGACGATGGACGTGAGCAACGCGAAGAGCAGCGCGGCTTCCAGGTGAGAGAGTGCCAGCTTAGGCATGGAAACCTTTCATATGGCTACTCTTTCCTGCCGATGGCGACTTCATAGGCATCCACCATCGCAAGCACGTTCAGCAAGCCCGCCGCCGCGAGAAATGCCGTGCCGTAATCGAAGGCAAGGCCGGGCTGGTCCGAGCCCGCGTAGCCGAACGCCACGGAAAACACGTAGGGAAGTCCGCTGAGTAGATCGCAGACAAAGCCGCCGGAATGCACGAGGGTGAGCATGAGGTCCCCGGTTCGGGGGGAGAAAACCGTGCCGCCCATCATCATGCCGAACACGTACATCGCCGTCACGGCAAAAAACAGCAGCGCGCCGCGCCCATGCCGCTTGAGCAGGAAATGTCCGCCTCCGGGAACAAGCCAGCCCACGACAACATACGAGATCCAGGATTTCATGGAAGTTCCCGCCCGCGAAAGCACATGGAACGCCTTTGGGGCTAATGCTCCAGCTTATCATGCGAGGCCGCGCCGCCCGCCAGCCGGACGGCAAGCCGGAAGGCCTCCCGCAGGCTGGTGGTGCTGGCTTTGCCGCGCCAGGCGATATCGAAAGCCGTGCCATGATCCACGGAAGTGCGAAGGATGGGCAGCCCCAGCGTGACGTTCACGCCACCCTCGAAATCAAGAAGCTTCGCGGGGATATGTCCCTGGTCGTGGTACATGGCGACGACCGCCTCGAACTGGTGCTTCCGCGCGACAAGGTGGAACACGGTATCGGGAGGGAACGGCCCCTCGACACGCCATCCGCGGGCTTGGGCCATGGCGATTGCCGGCTCGATCTCCTCCGCCTCCTCCCGCCCGAAGAGACCATGCTCGCCCGCGTGGGGATTGAGGCCCGCCACGGCAATCCGCCCGCCGGGGCGAAGGCGTTCGAGCGCCTCCACCGTCAGCTCGATAATCCGGAAAATTCTGTCCCGGCGGCATCGCTCGATCGCCTCGCGCAAGGAGCAGTGCGTCGTAACGTGGGTCACAATCAGTTGCTCCGAGGCAAGCATGATGGTCACGTCATCCACTCCGCAAATGCCGCCGATCAATTCCGTATGGCCAGTGAAACCGGGGTCGCTCAGCCGGGTTGCCCGCTTGTTCATCGGCAGGGTGACCATCGCGGAAATATCGCCTCGAAGAGCCGCGTTGCACGCCGCCACCACGTACGCCCTGGCCGCCGCGCCCGACGCCTCGTTGATCCGCCCCGGTGTGACCGCGTCCGCGCCGAGCAGTCCGAGATCGATCACGTTCACGCGGCCCGGCCTATGGCCGTCCGGGCCTTGCACCGCGTGGATGGGGAGTTTCGAGTGCAACTCCGCCGCGCATCTCTCGATGACGGCCTGGTCTCCATACACCACGAACGGTTCATCCAGTTGGCCGGCATCCGCCGCCATCAGCAGAATCTCCGGACCCACGCCGCTCGAATCCCCCATCGTGACGCCAATCGGTTTCATCGCGTTTTCCCCGCTAAGAGTACATCAAACAATTCCGGGGCCGCGAATCCTCCCGCCTTGGTGACAAACGTGAACTCGCCGGCTCTCGACGCCGCAACGCCCGGCAGCGGCTCACCGAGCGGACGCAGGCGCGTGACCCCCAGGGCGCGCGACACCGCGAGGACGGTATCGCCCCCGAAGATCACGAGGCCCTCCCAGGCTTCCCGGGCCGCGCGCCCGGCGAGAGCGGCAAGCTCCTTCTCCGGGCTCTCCGCCTCGGCATCCGGCATGGTGAGCACTCTCAACCCTCGCCCGGCTGCCTCGCGGACCAACTCTCGCGAGAACCGATGCCGGCTGCCGCAAACCACCAGCCAGTCGGAGATAGCCGCGAGCGTATCTGGACGAAAGCCAGCCGCCCCGCGCCGGCCCGCCCAAGGGCCGGCCCCTCCCGCCGGGCCGGCTACCAGCGGAACGCGGGGCGCGTTCCGGCATTCCGCCATCAACGCTTCCACATCCCGCTCTTCTTCGGCGTCGCACACAAGGACCGGAGCCGGGCCGGCCGCCGAAGGAGCGGAAAGCTTCACCCGCAACTCCTTCGCGGACCGGACCGCTTCGATCGGACAGTGAAGATCGTGGCCGATCCGCTCCGCCACGGCGGAGCCGTGCCCGCCCGCGCCGGCAAAGCACGTCCGCGCCAGCGGCGTTCCATCCACCAGAAGCACGCCGCCGCGCACGGTGCGGCCCATGGCCGGATAGGCTGGAATGTAAACAATGGGCGTCGCGGGGAACACGCCGCGCAAGGCATCGAAGCAGGCGCCAATCGGCCCTCGCAGCGTGGAATCCGTCTTCCAATAGAGCCGCCGGCCGTCCAGTGCCCTGGCGGGGAAACCGAGGGTTGCGAG
>CAZXBZ010000052.1:12932-13304 GCA_964639135.1 uncultured Solibacteraceae bacterium
CACGCTCGCGCGCAACCGCCGGCGCATCGTGGCGGGTGGGCGTCAGCAGCACGCCGGCCCGCGCCCTGGGGTCGCCGAACGCTCCAAACTGAACTTCCGTATCGAACCCGCGATCCGCCAGAATCGCGCCCGCTTCCAGCGCGCCGGTGGCATCGTCCGCGATCACGAGCAAGGAGTACACCGTTCCAGCCTAGTATCCATGCGGCCGCGAAGGAAAGCGCACCGTCGGAGAGAACGTCAGCCGAGTTCCAGCGCCGATTCGCCGGTCGCGTTGAAATAGACGCAATCCGGATGATGGAAGACGATGGCGCTCACGCTTGCTTCGGGCTCCATCATGAAGCCGTCGGTGAGTTCAACGCCAATCTCCTCGGG
>CAZXBZ010000053.1:0-13292 GCA_964639135.1 uncultured Solibacteraceae bacterium
TTCGTAACCGATTACGTGTCCGGGTTTCCAGTAGTTGTTCGCATAGGGCTGGTTGGGTCCGGTCACCATTATTTTCCGGGTGCCCTGTAGCCGCGGCGGCGCGGTCGCGTCGAAGTATTCCAGCCGCGCCATGTCTTCCAGGTCGAAGCGCAGCATTCCCAACTGGCCGTGAATCTCGAACTGGTTCCGGTTCCGGCATCCTACCGCGTAGCGGGTCGCCTCAAACGACCCCACGCTCCCGTTGGCAAAGCGCGCCATCGCCATCGTCGCGTCGTCGATCTCGCGGCCGGGGGCGAAGGTGTGCATCATCGCGCTGACCTCGCTGATATCGCCGTTCAAATAGAGCGCCAGGTCCACGATGTGCGATAACAGGTCGCCCAGCACACCCGATCCCGCCCCGGCCTTGCTCAGTTTCCAGGTTTTGGTTGTCGCTCCCAAAGCCGGCCAGTCCTGCAGATAAACTGCGCGGTAATGGTACACCGGGCCGATGCGCCCTTCGTCGATCAGTTGCCGGGCATAGGCCACCGCCGGCACCCGGCGATAGTTGAACCAGACCATCGTCGGAACGTTCCTGGCCGCTTCCACCATCTCGCCGCCCTGCTCGCGGCTGATGGCCATCGGCTTCTCGCACAACACGATCTTACCCGCCCGGGCCAAGGCGATGGCCATCTCGGCGTGAGTGGCATTGGGCGTGGCGATGTCTACGAGGTCGATGTCATCGCGGTCCACCAGCGCCCGCCAGTCGGTGGCAGTCTCGCGCCAGCCCCAGCGCGAAGCCATCGCCTGGAGCGGTTCGCGGTTGCGGCCGCACAGCACCGCCCGCTCCAACTGGTAAGGAAGGTCAAAGAACCGTCCCACCTGGGCGAACGCGTTGGAATGCGCCCGCCCCATGAATCCATGACCGATCAGTGCCACTCGTAGCTTGGTAGGCATAGAATCTACGATTAATTATTATGGACTGGTTCCGCCGCGCTCGCGTTTCATCCCGGCGTCTGGCAGTGTTCAGCGGCTCGTTTCATCCGCCTACCCGCGCCCACCTGGCGCTGGCGCGCGCGGCGCTGGCGGTGGTGGACGAAGTGCTGTTCGTGCTGCCGCGAGTGTTTCCGCACAAAGTGTACGGCGCGGTTTCGCTCGAGCAGCGCATGACGCTGTTACTGGCCGCCACTGAGGGCGAGCCGCGCTTCTCGGTGGCCGCCACCGATGGCGGGCTGTTTCTGGAGATTGCCGCCGAGTGCCGCCACGCCTATGGCCCCGCCATCGAGCTATATTTCCTCTGCGGGCGTGACGCCGCCGAGCGGATCATCCATTGGGATTACGGCCCGCTGCCGCCCATCGCGCGCCAATTGGAGAGCTACCACCTGCTGGTAGCTGCCCGCCGGGGCGCCTTCACTCCACCTGCCTCGCTAGCCGCGGCGGTGCGGACACTGCCGCTCGATGCCGGCTATAGCGAGGTCTCGGCCACCGAAGTCCGCCGCCGCATTCGCGCCGGGGAACCCTGGCGCCACTTGGTTCCGGCCTCCATCACCGAACAGGTTGCCCGCCTCTACGGGCAGTGAATCCGCTACTCGATCCGCCTACTTCGGAAGCGCCTTCTCGAGGGCTTCGGTAAAAGGTTTGAGCGGGGCGAGATCGTCGCCGTTGGTTTCCACCACCACAAAATAACGGCCCTTGTGGAACATCAGGCGGCGGATGCCTTCACCCTTGCCCGTCTTCTGATTTGCCTCCACCGGAGCCGGTTTGGGGAACTTTTGCAACAATTCGAACGCGGAGGTCTCGGTTCCCATCTGGTAAAGCACCACGGTCATCGGCGCCGGGCCTTCGTATGAGCCTCGCGCTTCGGCCTTCAATCCAAGGTTGCGCGCCACGGGCGGCCACCCCTCGGCCGGCACCTGGAAGGTGCGTCCAAGATGGTAGCCGCCCTCCACGGTGGCCGGGAAGACGTGGATTTCCTGGCTCACGCGCGGCTGGCGGGAACATCCCGCCAGGGCTGCCAGCAGCAAGAGAAAAATTCCTGACCTGATCATTCGAAACTTCATCATAGAACGCCTCGGATGTCCCGCGGGCGGCCAGTGTTACGATCGAATGTAATGGCCAAATTCAAAGCGTCCAGGGGGCGCAAGGGAAAGCCGGCGGCGCCGGCCCAGGGGGCCATCCCCTGTGTCATCATCCTGCTGCTTGGCGCGCTGCTGGTGGCGCTGCTGCTCTATTTCGCTCTGCGATCCTACGGATAACGATGCGCCTTGACGGACGACAGAACGACCAGATGCGGGAGGTCCGCATCATTCCCGATTACATTGTGACCGCCGAGGGCTCCGCCCTGATCGAGGTCGGCAACACGCGCGTGCTTTGCGCCGCCACGCTCGAAGACACCGTGCCCTCGTTTCTACGCGGTTCGGGCAGGGGTTGGGTCACCGCCGAGTATTCCATGCTACCTCGCGCCACGGTGAAGCGCACCCCGCGCGAGGTTACCAAGGGCCATCCCTCGGGACGCACGCACGAGATCCAGCGCCTCATCGGGCGCAGCCTCCGTTCGGTGGTGGATACCGCCCGCATGCCGGATATGACGGTGATCATCGACTGCGACGTCCTGCAGGCCGATGGCGGTACGCGCACCGCCTCCATTACCGGAGCCTGGGTCGCTCTGGCGCTAGCCTTTCAGCGCATGCTCCAGGGGGGAGTCCTCAAACGCATGCCGCTGACCGATTATGTAGCCGCCACCAGCGCCGGCATCGCCGGTGGCGAGCCGATGCTCGATCTGTGTTACGAGGAGGATTCCCGCGCCGAGGTGGATATGAACATCGTCAGGACGGGCGGCGGCCACTTCGTCGAACTCCAGGCCACGGCCGAGCACCAGTCCTTCACCGACGATCAACTGGCGCGGCTCATCGCTCTCGGTAAGACGGGCATCCAGCAATTAATCGAAATCCAGAAAGGATTCGTCAAACTGGCGTGAGGCTGTGGTGCGCTTCGTCGAATCCCGGCAAGCTGGCCGAATTCCGCCTGGCGCTGGATACGTTCGGCCACGGCCGCTACCCGGTGGAGCCGCTACCCGGCATCAATCTGCTGGCGCCGCCCGAGGAGACCGGTTCAACGTTTGAAGAAAATGCCGCCGCCAAGGCGCTCTACTACGGCGGCCATGGCTCCGGTTTGTTGTTCGCCGATGACTCGGGCCTCGAAGTGGATGCGCTCGGCGGGGCTCCAGGCGTTCATTCCGCGCGCTTTGCCGGCCCGGGCGCCACCGATGCCGACAACAACCGCCTGTTGCTCGAACGCCTTCGGGGTGTTGGCTGCCGCGCGGCGCGATTCGTGTGCGTCGTTGCCCTGGTTGAAGACGGCCGCCTACTGGGAACCTTCAGGGGTAGTGTCGAAGGCAGGATTCTCGAGGCTCCCCGCGGCTCCAACGGCTTCGGCTACGACCCATTGTTCTTCTATCCCCCTTTCGGCTGCACCCTTGCCGAAGCGTCGCGGGAGCAAAAACTTCAGGTCAGCCACCGCGGCAATGCGCTGGCGGCGATGATCCGGCACCTCGCCGCCATACGGCCCGGCGGGCGGGAGTGACCGCACGCGCGCCGCGCCTTAACCGCTGCCGGCGCGCATCGCCTCACGGACCTGGCTCCGAAGCCCGCGCAGTGATGTGCCTCCGGCCACCAGGCAGAGGAATCCGGTGATGGTCAAAGGCAGCGTCAGAATCACGAACACCACCAGTGAAAAGTTGGTGGCCCGGACCGAATCGACCCCGAACAGCGTCAGCCCCAGAATGGTGAAGAACTGATAAATCCCAACGTTGGCCGGGGCATTGGGCGGCGCCGTGCCCAGGTGCCAGATCAGGAACACCGTCAGGCTATGCCAGATGTTGAGCGGTAAACCGTAGGCCACCATCACCATCCAGTAGCACAGTCCCTGCGCCAGTTGGAACAGGGCGGACACCAGGAATGCCTCCCAGAAGTGCCGGGATCGTCCGATCGTGCGGAGGATCTGTCCCCAGCGGCTGTGCCGGCGCAGCGCAAAGAATCCCGTAACGGCGCCGCCCGCCAGCAGTACCACGGCCAGGATTCGGGCGCCCTCTTCAATCTGCCTGGGCAGCGGGAAGAAAAAGGTGGCTGCCGCCACGCCCAGAAGCACCCATATGCCATCGAACAGGTGTTCGATGCCCATGGACGGAATCACGTCGAAGATCGGTTTGTGGATTCTCCGGGCCACCAGGTAGGCCCTGACGAACTCACCCAGCCGGAAGGGAACCAGGTTGTTGACGAAGAGGCCGGAAAAGACCGCCTGTGTGGTATGGCGCACGGCGGCCCGCGCCGTCGGGCGCAACAGCAACTCCCAGCGCCACCCCTGTAGCACCCAGGCGCTGAGGTCTACCGCTACCGCTGCCGCAACCCACTCCCACCTCATCCCCAATACGTCCCGGAGCAATGCGCTGGGGTGAAAATCGCGCAGCACCCAGGCCAGACACACCGCCGCCAGCGCGTATACGGCGGCAGTCCTGACCTTAGTGCTCGTGGACGTCTTCGAGGTAGGTATATCCGTGGAGCCCGTCATCGTAGAAGCGAATGAGGCGCGCCAGGTCCTCGTAGCCGATTCTGCCCTCCCGCAGCGCCGTCTCGGCGTCGCGCCGGAACTTGTCGAGCATCTGCTGCGTGCTGAACTGAACGTAGTTGAGCACTTCCTGCACCGTATCTCCGCGAATCACCGTATCCAGAACCACTTCGTTATTCGCGTTGAGGCTCACGTGGACGGCGTTGGTGTCGCCGAACAGGTTGTGCAGATCCCCCAGGATTTCCTGGTATGCGCCCACCAGGAATGCGCCGATGTAGTACTCCTTGCCGTTGAACTGGTGCAGCGGGAGCGTCTTCTTCACGTCGCGCCGGTCGATGAACTGGTCGATCTTGCCGTCGCTGTCGCAGGAAATGTCGCCCAGTACGCCGCTCCGCGTAGGCACCTCCTCCAGGCGGTGAATCGGCATGATGGGGAACAACTGCTTTACCGCCCAACTGTCCGGCATGCTCTGAAACAGGGAGAAGTTGCAGAAGTAGGTATCGGAGAGCATGCCTTCCAGACCCTCGATCTCCTCCGGGAAATAATCCAGCTCCCTGGCCATCCGCAGCACGCGCCGGCAGATCGCCCAGTAGAGGTTTTCCGCCACGCAGCGCTGGCTCAACGGCAGGTAACCCAGGCTGAACAGGTTTAGCGCCGAATCGAGCGACTGCTGCGCGTCGTGAAAACTCTCGAGCATGTTCTTGCTGCTCAGCGAGTGGTAGGTTTCAAGCAGGTCCTTCACCGGACGTTCGGCGTCCGCGGTGAGTTCCTGCGGCACATCCGGCTCTCCCAGACCCGACACACCCAGGACGTTGAACACGAGCACGCTGTGATAGGCGGCCACGGCCCGCCCGCTCTCGGTGATAATCGCCGGGTGCGGCACGCCGGCCTCGTCACAGATGTTCTGAATGTGATACACGATGTCGTTGGCGTACTCCTGCAGCGTGTAGTTCACACTCGATTCGAAGTCGGTCTGGGAGCCGTCGTAATCGATTCCCAGCCCGCCGCCCACGTCCAGGTACTTCAGCCCGGCGCCGGCGCGGGCCAGTTCGACATATACCCGCGCTGCCTCGGTCACCGCCGCCTTGATGTGGCGTATGTTGGTGATCTGGCTGCCCAGGTGGAAGTGCAGCAACTCCAGGCAGTCGGCCATGCCCGCCGCCCGGAGCTGTTCCAGCGCGCGCAGCGCCTCGCTCGCCGTCAGCCCGAACTTCGACCGGTAGCCGCCCGATGACTTCCACCGCCCGGCTCCTCGGCTGGCCAGCTTCATGCGCAATCCGATCGACGGCTTAACGGCCAGCCGCTCGGAGTACTTCAGGATCAGGTCCAGTTCGGTGTACTTTTCCACCACCGGCGTGATCCGGCGTCCAATTTTGCGCCCGTAGAGCGCCATCTCGATATACTCGTCGTCCTTGAAGCCGTTACAGATGATCGGCGTCTCGTTGTCGGCCACCGCCAGCACCGCCAGCAGTTCGGGCTTCGAACCCGCCTCCAGCCCGAAGCCGTACGGCCGCCCGAACTGAAAGACCTCCTCCACCACCTGCCTCTGCTGGTTGACTTTGATCGGATAGACGCAGCAGTAGCGCCCGTGGTAGCCGTGCTCGTTGATCGCGCTCTGAAACGCATCGTACATCTCGCCCAGACGGTGCTTCAGGATCTCGGCAAACCGGATCAGAATCGGAAGGCCGATGCCGCGCAGCACCAGCGTGTCCACCAATTCCTTCAGATCGATGGACCGTGCCGCCTCTCTCGATGGATGAACGAAAAGGTGGCCGTTTTCACCAACCGAGAAGTAGCCTTTGCTCCAACTGGCCACATCGTAAAGCTCGGCCGCGTCGGTGGTCGTCCAACGCTCGGACGGTTCCCACACCGCGATCCCTTCGGTCATTTTCAGATTCAACATCCCTCCGTCAATCTCAAGTGTCCTTCGAAAACCCTGCCGGGGCAACTCCAAATTCCCACTTGGCACGCGGGCCCTCGGTTCACGCTAAAATCGAAGCCACCATGTCGCTCAAAGGAAAAGCCGCCCTGGTCACCGGCGCCAGCAAAGGCGTGGGGAAAGGCATCGCCCTCCAATTGGCCGCGGGGGGAGCTCGCGTGGCGGTCAATTACCATTCCGATGCCGCGGGCGCCGCCGCCACGGTGGCGGAGATTACTTCGGCGGGCGGTGAGGCGTTTGCGGTTCAGGCCAGCGTCGCCGCCGCCCTTGAGGTCCACCGCATGTTCAAGGAGGTGGCCTCCCGCTTCGGCCGTCTCGACATCCATGTCAACAATGCCGGCGTGCAAACCTGGAAACCCATGCTCGAACTCACCGAGCAGGAGTGGGACCTGGTGCTCGACACCAATCTCAAGGGATGTTTTTTATGTACGCAGCAGGCAGCCCTGCTGATGAAGGATTCAGACGGCGGCGCCGTCATCAACATCGGTTCGGGATGCAACAAGGCGCCTTTCCCCAACCTGGCCAGTTATACCGCCAGCAAGGGAGCGATCGAGATGTTCACCAAGGTGGCCGCGGTGGAACTGGGCCCATACAAAATTCGCGTCAACTGCGTCGCGCCCGGCGCGATCGAGATTGAGCGTACCCGGCGCGAATTGGGTGACTATGCCGGCACCTGGGCTGCACTTACCCCCATGGGCCGCGTCGGCCACCCGGTTGACATCGGACGCGTCGTGGCATTTCTTGCCGGCGATGGCGCCGAGTTCATTACCGGCCAGACGGTCTGGGTTGACGGCGGACTGTTCACTCGCCCGGCATGGCCCTATCCGATGGGCGGCTGACGCGCGATCACCTGGCGTTCGTCTCCCTGCCGCCGGGTCAGCTTCCGGCGGTCCAGATATTCGAGCAACGGTACCGCGTACTTGCGCGAAACCCCGGTCCAGGTCTTAAACTTGGCAATGCTGAAATTCTCGCCGGCATGACTTTGAACCAGTTTCTCCAGCCGCGCCAGCGTCATGCGGCCCAGGATCAACTCCGGCGCGATCCGCACCAGCCGGCCGTCGCGCAGCGCCATTTCGATCAACTGCCGCGCCGGGGCCGGCGCGAGCCCCGATGCGGCCGCCAGCGCCTCAAACGGGAGCGCCTGCAAGCCGGCATTTTCCGCCGCCGCCTCCATCCGTTCAACCGCCCGGGCCTGGTCGCGGCTCAGCGTCATCCGGTGACCTGTCTGGCGCACGAACTCCTGTTCGATCTGGAGTGTTTCGGTCCGTTCCACCAATGCCCGCAACAGCCCCCGGGGAGCCTTCGGCGCCAGTTGAATGCGCAACGGCTCCACCCCCATTCCCGGCGACAAAGGCAGCGTTTCGTGGAAGGCCGCTACCGCCGTTTCGAGTGCTTCGAGCAGCGCGCGCAGCCGGTCGCGTCCGATCAGCCAGGGCTCGGAAATCGAAAACAGTTCTCCCGCGTGCGCTGCTTGAGCCAGTGGCAATCCGCTGCGTGCGGCCAGTTGCCGCAGGCTCATTCCGTATGGGGCCGCGGCGAGAAAAATCGACGCCCGGCCGATTGGATCGGCTGCCCTCAGCGCGTCCAGCCGTTTTGCCATCGCCACCCGTCCCAGCCGCGGCGGAGCGGTGTCCAACACCCTGCCGCCGCCAATCGTTACCACGGGGGAGAATTGCCGGATGATGAAACGATCGCCCGGCAACACCAGCAAGGGCGAGGCCAGCCGCATCCGGACACTAGCGGCTGCTCCCGGCGGCACCGCTTCGGGTGGCGCAACCAGGCGCACCCTCGCCTCGGTCTGCGCCGTTCCGGCATGGAAATGCACCGGCGCGCCTTGTTTCAACTCCCGCGCCGAGGCCAGCAGATGAAGTTCACAGGCAATCTCCCAGGTTGTCTCAAAACGGCCCGGCTCCAACAGTACCTGGCCCCGGCGCAACAGGGCGGCCTCGGCGCCGGTCACGTTCAGCGCCACACGCTCACCCGCGCCGGCCTGCCCGACGGCGCGGCCGTGGGTCTCGATACCGCGCACCCGCAACCGGCGCCCGCCGGGTTGCGCCTCAATTTCAGCGCCGGTGCTTATGGCGCCCTCAATCAATGTGCCGGTCACAACGGTGCCGAAACCGCGCAGCGAAAACGAACGGTCAACCGGCAGCCGGAAGGAGCCCGTGGTGTCCCGGCCCGGCAGTTCGGAACAGAGGTCGCGCAGTGCCTGTTTGAGTTCCTCCAAACCGCTCCCGGTCACCGAACTCACCGCCACCACCGGCGCGCCTTCGAGAAACGACCCGGCCACCAGTTGCTCCACTTCCATTCGTACCAGTTCCAGATGCCCGCTCTCCACCAGGTCGCTCTTGGTGAGCGCCACGATGCCGCGCCTCACTCCCAGCAGCCGGCAGATATCGAAGTGTTCGCGGGTCTGCGGCCGGACCGATTCGTTGGCCGCCACCACCAGAAGCACGGCATCGATTCCGCCTACCCCGGCCAGCATATTTTTCACAAACCGTTCGTGGCCCGGAACATCGACGAATGCCACCCGCACCGGCCCAAGATCCAGGTGGGCGAAACCGATGTCGATGGAAATTCCCCGCCGCTTCTCCTCCTCCAGCCGATCCGTATCAATACCGGTCAGCGCGCGGATCAACGCTGTTTTTCCGTGGTCGACGTGCCCGGCGGTGCCGGCGATCATTGAGGTCATCGCATTGAAGCCTTTTTCACTCTCCGCCATTGCGTTACTCGGCTGCGGCATGGTTGCCCAGACGCCGCCGGCCGCACCGCCCCAGGCGGTTTTTCGCGCCGGCGTTTCCGCGGTTCGGGTCGACGTTCAGGTTGAGGAAAACCGCCGGATCCTGCGGGGGCTCACGGCACCTGATTTCATTGTCACCGACAATGGCGTCACGCAGACCATCACCCAGTTCGGTCATGAAAACGAGCCGCTCTCGCTGGCGCTATTGCTCGACGTCAGCGGCAGCATGCAGACCTACCTGAAGCAGATCTCCTCCACGGCACGGGAAGCCCTGGGGCATCTTCTTCCGGGCGATCGCGTCGCCGTGATGCTGTTCAGCCTGCGGACCGCCGTCCACGAACCGTTCACCGACAATCACGCGGTCGCCGCCCGGGCTCTCGATCCGAAAGGCTTTCAGAGCGCGGCCCTCGGCGCCGGCACCGCCATCAATTCGGCGATTCTCGATGCGGCCAAATATACCATCGAAGATCAGCAGTCCCTTCCTTTTGCCAGGCGTGGCCGCCGCGCCATCCTGATGCTGACCGATAATTTCTCGCTCAACTATCAGGTCCCTGACGAGAAAGCGATCCAGGCCCTGTTTGCGGCCGACATAGTCTTTAACGCCATCGTCGTCGGTAAAGGCCACAAGCCGCCGCCCATCGCACCGGGCACATACACCAATCCCGACTTCACGCCCGCCGACGTGTTTCGCATCGCCGACGAGACCGGCGGCGAAGCGATCCGCGTGGAACGCGCCGGGGAGGCATTTGCCGGGATGCTGGAGCGGATTCGCAGCCGCTATACGTTGCTCTATTCCGCGCCCCCTGCCGCGCCCGGCACGTTCCGCCAGATTCATGTCGAACTCGCTCCCGCCGCGCGGGCCCGCTACCCCAAGGCCGTCGTTCGCGCGCGGAGCGGCTACTATGTCACCAGGGAGTAATCATCTGCCTCGAAAATCGGAAATCGCGCTGGTGGAACGCCTGCGCGCCAAAGCGGCCTCATCGGCCTCGGGACGTGGCCTGCTCGCCGGCATCGGCGACGATTGCGCCATCTTCAACCCGCCCCGCGGCCGCCACCTGGTCTTTACCACCGATCTGTTGATCGAGGATGTCCATTTCCGGCGCTCCACCCATTCAGCGCGTGACGCCGGCCACAAGGCTCTGGCCCGCGGCCTTTCCGACATCGCCGCCATGGGCGCCACGCCGCACTTCTGCCTGGTCTCGCTGCAGGCTGCTCCCTGGACGCGCCCCGCCTGGATCGACGGCTTCTACAACGGTTTGCTGACGCTTGCTGCCCGCACCGGCACGGCATTGGCCGGAGGCGATTTGGCCCGCGCCGCTTCGTTCACCAGCGACATTGTGGTGTGCGGATCGGTCCCGGCCGGATGCGCCCTGCTCCGCTCAGGGGCCTGCCCCGGCGACGCGCTCTGGGTTACCGGATCACTTGGCGCCTCGGCACTGGGCCTGGCTACCGGTAAAGGACCGGCCTGGAGGCGTCATCTTCGTCCGGAGCCGCGCCTGGGCGCGGGGCGCTTTCTTCGCGGCCGCGCCACCGCCTGCATGGACCTGAGCGATGGCCTCTCGATCGACCTTTACCGCCTGGCCCGCGAATCCGGCGTTGCGGCGGTCGTCGATCGTCCCCTACCCGTTTTTCCGGGTGCCTCGCTGGAGCAGGCGCTCAACGGCGGCGAGGATTACGAATTGCTGTTCACCGCGCCGGCCGCGATGCGGATGCCAGCGGTGCGGAACGGCCTCCCGTTCACCCGCATTGGCACTATCGCCAAGGGAACTGCCGGCCGGGTGGATTTTTTCGGGACAAAACTCGAAGCCCTGGGCTACGACCATTTCCGGTGATTGCGCCGACGGCAACCGCCACCGGGCAAACGGCTTATAATAGGCGACGATGGTACGTGCCCTCGGTTGTTTCGCCCTATTTACCCTGACTTCGATATCTGCCATGAGCGCCGTGAAAATCGAAAAGACGCCGGCCATGGGCTGGCTCAATTGCTACCGCATCACCAATGGAGAGGTGGAACTGATTGTCACCTCCGACATCGGTCCCCGCGTTATGCGCTACGCCTTTGTGGGCGGCCGGAATTTGTTCAAGGAGTTCACCTCCCAACTGGGCAAGAGCGGGGAGAAGGAATGGGAGCCCCGCGGCGGCCATCGCCTGTGGGTCGGCCCGGAGATCAAGCCGATCACCTATGCCCTGGACAACAGCAAGGTCGCGATCGAGATCCACGGTGGCGTTCTCACCGCAACCGGACCCGTGGAGCCGGAAACCGGACTCCAGAAGCAGATCATTATCAAGCTTGCCCCCACCGGATCCGAGGTGGAGCTGATTCACCGAATAAAGAACACCACCCTGTTCCCGCTGGAATTTGCTCCCTGGGCGCTGACCATGATGGCGCAGGGCGGCCGCGGAGTCACCGGCTTTCCTCCCCGCGGGCATCATCCCATCGACCTCTCACCCTCCAACCCGCTCGTGATGTGGCCCTATACCAACTTCTCCGACTCGCGCTGGAAATTCACCAGGAAATACCTCTCGCTGGTGCAGGATCCCAACAACGCCGATGCGCAGAAGGTGGCTCACTTCAACCAGCACACCTGGGGCGCTTATCTGCTGGGTTCGGATCTTTACATCAAGCGGTACGAGGCCGATCCGGCGAAGACCTATCCCGATTTCGGCGCGTCGTTTGAGATGTTCACCAACAACGATTTTCTGGAGTTGGAAACCGTCGGTCCGATGACCCGGGTCGAGCCTGGCGCGTACGCGGAACAGGTCGAGCGCTGGAGCCTCCACCGCGATATTCATATCAATGAGTGGAGCGATGCCGAACTGGACCGCGTGATCCTTCCTTTGCTGCAATAGGGGAATCATGCTGAAGCTCTTCTGTTCGCTCGCGCTGGCGGCCATCGCCGCCCTGGGGCAGTACAAGACCGAACCCGGCGGCGCGGTGCCGTCCGAAGTGGCGCCCTCCATCGCCGCCGCGCTGGACAAGACGGGCGTGAAACTGGTGGGCCCTAACGGTGTGACCAGCGAACTGTGGCTGCGCCAGTCAATCCCCGCCGGTAACGCCGGTGGCGGCGAGAATGTGACTTTCACCGAAATTCCGCTCAGCGCCGTGGTCGGCGTCATCCGCCTCGGCGACGGCGCCACCGACCGCCGCGGACAACCGCTGAAGCCCGGCGTCTATGTCTTGCGCTATAACCGCATGCCGGTCGATGGAGATCACCAGGGCGCCGCGCCGCAGAGAGATTTCCTGGTTCTCAGTCCGGCCGCCGCCGACCAGGATCTGAACGCCGCGCCAGCCTTCGCCGATCTGATGAATCTGGGCCGCAAGGTGTCGGGAACCCCGCACCCGGCTGTCCTCAGCGTGTGGAAACCGGCCGACGATTATCAGGCCGGCCTTTCCAAAGAAGGAGAGAACGACTGGGTTTACATGACCAAGATCGGTTCCCTCCCCATCGCCATCATCCTAGTGGGCAAAGCCGAAGCCTGAATCCAGCCGCTTACCGCGCGCCCAGTCCGTGGCTCTGGAGCAGGTGCTGGACGGCGGGTGAGACAAGAAAGTCCAGAAAGCGCCGGGCCTCCGCCTCGCGGCCACTGCCCGTGATGGCTCCTCCAGCCTGATGGATCGGGTTGTACATGGCCGCGGGTAACAACACCCCCCCTCGCTGGTAGATCAGGGTCCAGGAGGTGATCGCGGCGTCGGCGTTGCCGCTGGCGGCGAATTCGTAGGCTTGCCGGACGTTTTCTCCGAACACGATCTTGCTCTCCAATTGCCGCCAGAACCCGCTCCGCTCCAGCAGTTGCTTCGCCGCCGCGCCGTAGGGCGCATGAGCGGGGTTGGCGATGGCGACGCGCTTCACGCCGGCCGGGGTCAGATCCCGCAACTCCCGGATCTTCCCCGAACGGGACCACAGCCCCAATCGCCCACTGGCATACACCCGAACCGAACCCGGTACAATCTTGCCGGCTCTCACTAATTCGGTGACGAATCGCTCGTTGGCCGACAGGAATATGTCGTAGGGCGCTCCGTTTTCCACCTGCCGGGCCAGCATTCCGGAGGCGCCGGTAATAAAGCGAACTCGG
>CAZXBZ010000054.1:0-13205 GCA_964639135.1 uncultured Solibacteraceae bacterium
GCATTCTCGCCTGGGTGACCCGCGCAAAAGACCCGCCCTCAAGAACGTACCGGAACCTCCATTCCGCAATGGCACACTGCTATGTTGGGGAACATCAAGGGCCTGGAGGGCGTGTTGCAAGTTTCAGGGAATCGAATTTCCATCATCGGATTGGGGCTGCTGGGCAGCGCTCTCTCGCGGCGTCTTCTGCAAGGCGGATTCCAGGTTTCGGGTTATGATCTGGCCGCTGAAAACCGCGAGAGGCTCACCTCGGCGGGCGGGGTGGCCGCGGGCTCCGCCGGGGAAGCAGTGAAGCTGGCGCCCATTACTCTGCTGAGTCTTCCCAATTCCGAGATCGCGGCCAGCGTGGTGGAAGAGATTGTCGCCGCCGAGGTCCGGAATATCTGGGTGCTGGATACGACGACGGGCTCTCCCGAAGCGAGCGAGGCGATGGCGGACAGGCTTGCGGCGTTCCACTGCCATTACGCGGATCTCACGATTGCGGGCTCCAGCCGCGAAGTGGCGGCCGGAGAGGCGGTCGCGATGTTTGGCGGTTCACCGGAGGAAATCGGCCAGTTGGAACCCCTTCTGCGTTGTCTGGCGCGCCAGACGTTCGCGACCGGGAAGCCTGGAAACGCGGCGCGTATGAAACTGGTGAGCAATCTCGCCCTGGGACTGCATCGCGCGGTGCTGGCCGAGGCCCTGGTCTTCGCGCAAAACCTGGGCCTGGACGCCCGCGCGGCACTGGAGATCTTGCGGGCTACCTCTTCCTATTCGCGCGTGATGGACGTGAAGGGCGGCAAGATGGTGGAGGGCGACTTTAGCCCCGACGCCCGGCTGAGGCAGCACCTCAAGGATGTCCGCCTGATGGAAGAACAGGCGCTCCGGCATGGCGCGCCCATCCCGCTCACGCACGCGCACCGGGCCTTGCTTGAGCGCGGCGAAGCCATGGGCTTGGGCGATCTCGATAACAGCTCCATCCTGCGCGTATACGAAGGTCTGGTGAAAAGGACGCCGGACAAAGAATAGCCCGGCGCCGTTCCCGTGAAGCCTAAACGCCGGCCGGAGTTGCCCAATGCGTCCGGTACCGACGCTTTACGTACAGATTCGCCTCGCTGTCGTTCTTTATGGTTTCGTTCTCCGCGTCGAAGGCAACGGTGCGGTCTACCCGTGAAACGATGTTCGCCAGATGGCAATGGATGGCGCTCAGGTGCCCTTCACCGATATCGCCGTTCGGCAGCTTGCGCGAACGCATCGAAGCCACGAAATTCTCCATGTGGCCGTCGCCCGCGGCCGTCTCTCTGTCGAAAAGGATCTCCTTGCCCTTGCCATCAAATACTTTGTAGCCCCAGACCCGATTCCAGCGCCCAATGTGCAACACGCCCTCGGAACCGTAAACCGCAACACCGTTATCAATGTTTTCCATGGGATACGGGGTCCAGATGCGCATCTCCCAGATCAGGGATTTGCCCATGTAATCGAAGGTGATGTTCATGGTGTCCGGGGTCTGCTGATCGTCCTTGAAGAAGAGCTTGCGGCCCATGCCGGAGGCTCGCAACGGGTAGCTTTCCCCCAACGCCCAGCGGGCAAGATCGATCTGATGAGCACCGTCGTTACCGGCGTCCCCAGTCCCGAAATGCCAGTGCCAGTGCCATTTGTAATGGAAGCGGTTCTCATTGAAGGGGATCCAGGGAGCGGGGCCGAGCCATCCGTTGTAATCCACGCCCTCGGGCACCGGGCCGTCGGGCTTGTGGCCGATATCATCGCGCTTCTGGATGTTCCATGCCTTGGCGCAAAGCACTTCGCCGATTTTGCCGGATTTCACGTATTCAATCCCGCGCACGCTGCTGGGGCGGCTGCGGGACTGGGTGCCTACCTGGATGATGCGGCCGTTATGCCGGGCGGCGTCGATCATCAGCCGGCTCTCGCGGATGTTATGAGCCGCGGGCTTCTCCACGTAGACATCCTTGCCGGCATTGCACGCAAGAATCGCCGCCGGGCCATGCCAATGGTCGGGCGTCGCGATCACCACGCCGTCCACCGCGCTGTTCCGCAGCAACTCGCGCATATCGCTCACAACGGCGGGAGCCGCCGCGCTGGCTTTTTTCACAACGGCTTGAGCGCGTTCAATCGAGGCCGCATCGACATCGCAGATATGGGTGACCTTTACACCCGAAGCGCCCAGCAAGTTGCCGAGCAAGTCACGGCCGCGGCCGCCCACTCCAATCACGCCGATATTCACGTGGTCATTGGCCGCGTAAGCGCGGCCCCGGGCAGCCGCCAATCCGGCGAAACTCGAACCAATGAAGACTCTGCGATTCATACGGTTAAACTCCCTCGCTAAAACACAGGTTTGCGATCACCGCCGAAGCCAGCATGCCGAGGGCGGCTTATACCAGAGTTTTTCGATTTTCCACCGCCCTTTCAAGGGCCGTGTGGTTCCAATTCGGGCGGATGGCGAACCCGGCGGGCCATCTGTTTCCGGAACGTTCTTTTATCGCCGCCGCGCGGAGCGTTTGCCATAATGGCTTCAGCCATCGACACTATGCGTTATTTTCCGCCGATCGTCACCCGTTCGCGGGCGCAAGAGCCAGTCACGCGACGCCGGATGCTCGCTCTGGGAGCCCTGACGCCAGGGCTATTCACGGCATGCACCAATCCAGAGCGCGACCAGCGGACGGTCAAGATCGCGGCAATGCAACCGGGCACATCCTGGTATGTATTCGGCGTGACGCTAGCCAGCCTGCTTACGCGCGAACTGCCCCAAAAGATCGTGGAAGTTGTGCCGAGGGGCGGCGGCGTGGGAAATCCGATCGTGGTGAGCCGCGGCAACGCGGCGCTGGGTATCGCGCAGACGGCTACCGCGACCTGGGCTTATGACGGCGACCTCGTCGCCTTTCACGGTGAGCCGCATCCCCGGCTGCGCGCCCTGCTGGGCGGAATGAACTCCGTATGGATGAGCGCCATGCTCCACGAAGATTACATTCGCCGCACGGGCCACGACACGCTGGAACGGGCGCTGCTGGAAACCCCCGCCCCCCGTATCGTCGTGAAACCGGCGGGCAGCACGATCCCGGTGCTGATGGATATTCTGCTGGCGACGCTGGGAACCAGCCGCGACGGCATTCGGGAACGGGGCGGAAACGTAATACAGGCGGGCGCGAGTCAGATCGCGGCCTTGATGCGGGACGGTTTCGCGGACCTCTACTTCGAAGGCGCCATCCGCGGCCACCCCACGATCACCGAGATCACCAGCACCGTGGATGTGCGTTTTGTCGAAATTCCCGAAGCGGCGCTCCAGCGCATCGCGAGACCCGGAGTAAACATAGGGATGCTGCCCAAGTGGTTTCCAAGGCAAGAGGCCGCCATACGCTCCGTGGATATGGGCACGGTACTGATCTGCCGCGACGATCTGCCCGAGTCTCTGGCCTGGCTGGTGACGAAAATTGTCTGCGAGGGCAGAGACCAGATTGTGAAAGCGCACAGGGCCTGGCTCGATTTCGCGCCGGAGAGCGCGGGACACATTGACAAGACCGGAATTCCGCTGCACGCCGGCGCGGCACGCTATTACCATGAGCGGGGCTGGGCGTGAGCGCGCCAGCCGCGGCCGCCCCAGCGGAGGCCAGGAATCTTACTTTCGCCCATATTGTTGTTGTGCTGCTGGCGCTGGGCTGGTTTTGCTTCCAGCTCTGGATTGTCCGAAGCCCTCTTCCTCCGCTGGTGGAGCGGCCGATTCATCTGCTCTTCGCCATGGCCATGCTCTACCTGGGGAGCGCCCGCGGAGGCCGCGCCGGCACGGGAATCGCCGTAATCTCCCTGGCGGCTCTGGCCGCCTACTCGCTGATGAACTTCGACCGTCTGGGCGGCAGGATGGAGGATGTCGACCCGGTCTACCTCGTGGATATCGTTTTCGGCGGATTGCTGATGATCCTGCTGCTAGAGGGCGTCCGGCGCACCGCCGGGTGGAGCCTGCTCTCCGTGATTCTCGCGTTTCTGGCCTATGCGGTCTTCGGCCCCTGGCTGCCCGGAATGTCCGGCTTTTCCGGATTCCGGCTGGAAGAACTGACGGATATCCTTACGATGTCCAGCAATGGTATCTGGGGCATCACCACGGAAACCAGCGTTCAGTTTGTGTATTATTTTGTGGCCTTTGGAGCTTTCTACGGGGCCACCGGAGGCGGGCAGTTGCTGATCGATCTCGGCTTGCGCGTCAGCGGAAAGCAGGCGGGCGCGCCCGCCAAGGCCGCCATGATCTCGTCGAGCCTGATGGGCAGCATCAGCGGCAGCGCGGTGGCGAACGTCGCGGCCACGGGCGTGTTCACCATTCCGCTGATGAGGCAGAACGGCTACTCCGGGGAGCGGGCCGCCGCCGTGGAAGCGATCGCCTCCACCGGCGGACAACTGATGCCACCCGTGATGGGGGTCGCGGCCTTCCTGATGGCGGAACTGCTGCAAATCGACTACTGGAAAATCGCGGTTGCGGGCCTCATTCCCGCGACCGCGTTCTATGTCTCCATATTCTGTCTGGTGGATTTTGAAGCGCGCCGCGCGGCGGCCAAGGCCAAGCGAACCGCGGCAATACTTCCGCCCGAGGAGATTATCGCGACGCCGATACTTCCCAGAATCCACTTGCTGTTGCCGCCCATCGTGCTGATCGCGGTGCTGGCGGCCGGCTCGTCCGCGACGGTCGCCGCCGTCGTGGGTATCGGCGCGTGCATATTGTCCGCGTCGCTGCGCGGGGAAACGCGGCGTGGCTGGCGGGTGTGGATCGAAACCGGGGTGGAAACAGGAAGAACCGCCGCGCAGGTGGCCATCCCGATCGGCGCCATCGGCATTATTATCGCCATCGCCATCCAATCGAATCTGGCGCTCAAGTTTTCAACGGTGCTGATGACGGGAGGAGCCGGCACGTTCAGCGGCTTCCTTGCACTCATCCAGAGCATGGTTCTCGTGGTGGTGGGCTGCCTGATTATGGGGATGGGCCTGCCCACTGTGGCCGCTTACGTGATCGGCGCCATTCTTTTCGTGCCGGCATTGCAGCAGTTGGGCATGCCGAACCTCGCGGCCCACTTCTTCGTGATGTATTATTGCGTCCTCTCCATGGTGACGCCCCCGGTCGCCCTGGCCTCTTACACCGCGGCCGGGCTCGCCGGCGCAAGCCCGCTCAAGACGAGCATGGTGGCCTTCCGCATGAGCCTGGTGTGCTTTCTGATCCCATTTGCCTTTGCATTCGACCCGTACCTGCTCGCGCAAAACCCCGGCTGGTGGACAGTGGCCGCCGTGACCTCGCTTCTGCTGGCAAGCATTCTGTGGGCGGCCGGGCTGGCGGGTTTCCTGCGAGAGGTGCTTCCGATGTGGAAGCGCGCCGCGGCGGCGGTGATCGCCCTCGGTATTGTGCTCAGCCCCACGGACAGCCCCTACTGGCTGGTATTTGTCGTTTCGGGTGGGCTGGCGCTTGGGCTGGAGTGGTTTCGCGGCGCGGACCGCCAGATGGAGATCGAGCGCGCGGCTTGAACCGCATTCCGCGCTGGGCTACCCGAGGGACTTCGCCCAGCGCCGCAGATTCTCTACCGAGCGCCGGGCCACTTCCGGCCCGCTCGGGCTGAAGTCGAAAACCTCCACCGAGATCCACCCGCGATAGTTTTGCATTTTGAGAGCGCCAAGAAGCCGCTCGAAGGGATAGTCCGCCGCTCCGGGATAGCGCCCGTCCATCTCGTTCACATGCACGTGGCGGATTTCAGAACGGTGCCGGGACACCAGATCCTCGATGGAAGCCGTCTCCGCGGCCGTGTTGTGCGTATCGAGGATCGTCCGGATGGCGGGGCTCGCAATGCGCTGCACCGCCGCGCTGGTTTCGGCCAGCGTATGGAAAATGTTGGAGAGATGCGGAGCCAGAGGCTCGAGCAGAATCGTCACTTGCCTGGATTCGGCGCGCGGGGCCAGCGCGGCGAGCCCTTCGATGATGCGCCCCCTCGCCTGGGCGCGCGTCACCCCGCCGATGGCGTCACGCTGTTTGCCGCTGCCCAGCACGATCACCGGCGATGCCTGTCCGCCAGCGGCTAGATCCGCGGCCAGGTCGACAAGTTCGCGAAAGTAGCTCCAGGTAGCTTTGCGCAGCGCGTCATCCGGCGCCGTCAGGTGGAGACGGCGCGAATCCGACTTCAGGGCATTGTGCAGGCCGACATACGCAAGCCCGCTGGCTTCCATCACGCGCCGGATCTCGTTGCGCGCACTCTGTTTGAGCGACACGGGGTCAGCGCCCAGGGTGGAGGGATCGAGTTCGATTCCGCCATACCCCAGGGCCGCCGCCATCGAGCAGGCACGCCCGAAATCCGCTTCTCCGAAAGTCTCGTTGCAGATGGCGAAGCGGCGTTCCATCGGCTGCTCCGCCGCCCGCGCGCTTCCCCCGGCCATGCCCGCCCCGGCGCCCGCCGCGATCGCGGAAAGCGCTTCCCGGCGTGTCATGCCTCTAGCCCGAACAGCCGGATGGCATTGCCATTCAATACCTTCTGGCGGTCCGTCTCGGATAGTCCGAGCGAATCGACAAGCGAGAGGATGAGTTCGGGCTTCACCCAGGGGTGATCGCTCGAATAGAGCATCCGGTCCACTCCGGCGAAGTCGATTCCGTATCGAATCGCCCCCGCGATGGGAGAGACCGTATCGAGCACGACGGAACGAAGATACTCGCTCGGCGCCTTGCGGATATGGTCCGCTCCGCGTTTGAGCACTTGTGTTTGATGGTCGATGCGCCCCACCAGGTACGGCAGCGCGCCGCCCACGTGCGGGCACACCAGTTTGAGGTTCGGATGGCGCTCCAGCGTGCCCGAAAGAATCAGGCGGGCGAGCGCGATGGTGGTATCAAACATCAGGCCAAGCCCGGCGGCCATTTCGTAGCCCTTGGTTTGTTCGTAGGTCACGGGATACGCCGGGTGGAGCAGCACCGGGAGGCCGCGGCGTTCCGCCCAGCCGAAAAGTGGCTGAAACGAATCTTCGTCGGGAAAACGGCCGGCCAGATTCGAATAGAGAAGAATCCCCTTCATGCCGAGCTCGCCGGCGCACCGCTCGAGTTCGCGTTCGCTTGCCGCCATATCCTGCCAGGGCAGCGTGCAAAGTCCGAAGAAACGCCCAGGGTAGCGGCGTCCGCAGTCCGCGATAAAATCGTTCGTCATACGGGCGATGGCGGGTCCGTCAGCTCCAAACAATTCGGGACCGGGGTCGTTGATGCTAAGAGCGCTCATGCGGATGCCCGCCGCATCCATATCGCGCACTTTGGCGGCGATATCGGCATGGCTCGGCTGGAGTTTGCGCGCCCAGTCGCGGATGATCACGAACGTATCCGCGCCGCGCACCTCCGCGTAGGGAATCCCGGGCTTGCGCCTCGTCTTCATCCACTCGATCAATTCGGGGACAAAAATGTGACTCTGGCAATCGATGATGCCGCCGGCCGCGGAAGCGGCTTGAGCCCTCTCGCCCGCCGTAAGCGCGGCCGAAAGCACCGTGCCAGTCTGTAGAAATTGCCGTCTTTGCACACCGATCTCCCAAGCCCGCTTCGCGGGACTATTTTGCCGCGGCAAACTCCCGCTGCCAGCCGTCGATGGTTGCCGGCGCGGCGTCACCCTCGTGAATCACCACCCGGTAGCGCAGGGTGAGCGTACCACCCTTTTTCAAGGTATAGCTTCCATCGATATTCTTGTTTTCCGCGAAACTGCCGAGCGCGAATGGATTCGCGGCGCAGAGCGCGTAACCGCGAGCGTGCCACGCTTCCGGATAACGCACATTCGACGGGTGATCGAGCACCGCCAGGCCGACGGTCTTGTCACCCATCCTCGCCGAGTAATCCACCCACTTCGCGCTTTTGCCCCAAATAGCCTTGCTGCCCTCGCCGCCCGTTGCATTGATCAGGCGCGCGCCGCGATCTTCCCGGTATGCCTCCGTGAGGCGGAAGCCGAAGCCGCCGTCATCGGTATCGCCGAAGCGCAGATCCATGCCGGCATCCGCCGAGACCGTGATTTCCGCGTCCATCGTCACCAATGGGCCATTGGCGCGAATCGTATACTGTTCGCCAATCGTTCCATAGCGTTTTTTCCCGGGCAGGCGTCCCCGCATATCCAGCGAAAGCTTCAGGACGGCGGCGCCATTCCGCATGGCCGCTTCCGGGGCTCGCTTCGGCACGAGCCTGCCGGACTTTTCCGGGCCCAATTCCCGCCAGAAATCCTCTCCGTTGATGTCGCCATGTCCGTACCAGATGCCGCGATGCCAGGCGTGGTCGTTTGATTCACCCGGCTGAGGGTCCAGCGGATACCCGCGAGAAATCACCACTCCGGAGGATGAGCGAAGCGGATGCAGAAAAGGCTTATCCCATTGAGCCCCGAAATGCAGTGCGGTAAGCGGACGCCCGTCCAGCAATACGGCGACGGTGTCCGCCTGTTTCTCGATCGAAAGCTTGCCCGCATCCGCGGCAAACGAGGGGGACGCGCTCAGAACGATCGCCGCGCCAAGCGCCGCGACCGCCACGCCGCGAGCCACGGTTTGCGCAATGCGTCCCGGGATTGAGTACGATGTCCGTTGCATGGGGCTCCTTTGAGGAATGCCGCCATCGGCCTCTGTCCATGCGCCGGTGGCTGGTTTTTCGAGTGTATCCGCCAGACGGAGCCAGTGGAAGTTGCAACTCGTGGAACGTCAAGGAGGAACGTTCCGGCCCTCTGGAACGAAGCCTGCATCGGCATCGCGGCCAGGCTACTTCGTGGAAATGGACAAACCGGCCGTACCGCTATTCGATTTCGCTAACGGACTCATGGACTTCGGAGCGAGCAGGCCCCGCTCGATGGAAATCAGCCTCACGGGAGGACGGCTCCCAGCCTGAACCCAGTGGGAAAGATCTGCTTCCAGGCCGTATCCCCGGACCGATCCGAGTTCAGCGAGCGGGATGCGCGCCGGAATCGACTCATAATGCTCGCCGTCCCGGCTAAAGCTGCCCGTCATGTAGCCGTCTCTCGCGGTCAGGCGCAAGTAGATGGGCGGCGCTCCGGGAAAATCGGGCATGTATACATCGCGGTCCACGTTGCGCTCGAGAATGATGGAACCGCCGCTGAGATCCCGGCGGGCCAGCCGCACGCTTCCTTTCTCCGTCTTAACGACGATTGCGGCGGAATTTCCGTTCATGGCCTGGAAATCCAGGTAAGCTTCGACGTACCAAGGCTCTCCCGCGGGCGCTTCCCAGTTTCTCTCGATCACATTGGTGCATGATTTATCGTCGGGAAACCGCAACTCGAGAGCCTGGTCGCGCACGGCGATCAGATTGGGGTCGTCGCAGCCCGTGCGGATATACCACCCTGGAAAATCCTCGGCATTCACGGGACCTTCCTGGCGGTGATGAAAGCGCAAGCCCACTCCGAGGTCGCGAAAGCGGGCCGTCACTTCAGGGCTGTCCGTGAGGCCATTGAAGGCATATAGCCCGGCGGCTGGATTCGTCAGAGGCGAATGCAGGAATTGCTCCGAGCCAAAGGGCTCCCAGTGCTGCCCGTCGCGGCTGGAAAAGGCGGTGAACTTTTCCGCCTGTTTCCGGATGGAGAGCCACAACGGCAATCCACTCTGGGCAAACGGATCGAACTGGTAGCTGCTTTCCGGCATGGAGTAGACGCCGTTCACTTCATGGCCAAACTCCAGCATGGAACGAACTTTGAAGTGAGAGCCGAAACGCACGTAATTGTCCCCATCCTGAACAATCATCAATCCGCCGTGCTGTCCGGCTGTCTCCGGAAGAAAGCGCATGCGCACGGAAGCATCGCCATCCAAATCCATGAGAGGGCCCATAAGCACGGAGCCCGGAAGAAATTCGCCCCCCTTGCCCCTCAAGTCTCCGGCCCTCGAAACAATCTGGAATTCCTCGCTCCGAGCGTCCGCGTTCACGGTGGCCGTTGCCGGCGTCCGCATCCACAAACTCAGCAATCCCTGATAAATCAAGGCGCCAGCCAGCATTGCAATCAGCGCCAACCCGATGACCCACAAACCCCGCGGATTCGTCGAATGACCCCCTTGGGTCCTTGGAGACAAGGAGGCGCCGGCCTGTCCGTCCGCATCGGCCGGATGCTCGCCGCCAGGCAGATTGTCTGATTGAGAGAGCTTTGCCGCGGCCGGATCAGCGCCCGCTTCCGCGGGCACGGCATCGCGCGAGGCGGGATGCACCCGGGATTCCCCGGCATGGCCCGTTGTCCCGTCCGCCGGTATCGTGCCGGCGGGGCGTTCATACGCCTCATTCACCCGGAAGCGCAGCACATAACTCCGCCTCGGCAAGCTCACCAGTATGGGATCGGCGACGCCCTGCTCCTGAAAATATTCCTCCAGCTTGGCCCGCACCTGGCTCGCCAGCTTCCGCACCGAAGCGTCGTCCAGAGGGTTAAAGTCTTCAGCCCGGTTCAGAACCTCCGCCGCGACCTCATATTGGTCGATTTCCGTGCGGCCGTCGATCGCCGCGCGGGCGGAAAAAGAAACGAATTCGGAGAGCCGCTTGCTCCCGCTAAAATACGAGCTGTCGAGAATCCGAAGAATCTCCTGCTCACAATCCTCAATGCTACAGTCCGGGGAAATGGGCGAGCCCAGCATGGGGCTGGAGGAAGAGTCCGCCATGTGGGACGGATTGGAATCGGACCTCATTGTAAATTCCCAGACACTGGTTGGCGTCCCTCACCGAATTGCCCCGCCGGGAATTCCGATGGATGGGTTTAAGGCGCTGCATACCCGCGCCAAAGGTCGCACCGCGAGGCCAGTTACAAAAATTGTAAAACTCCGAGCCTCGGCGCATGAGGGTCTGGCGCGCCGGCTTCCAATCCCCAGTGAAGGAACGTTCCCGATTCATGGGGAACTTCCCGCCACTCCGATCCAGGCATGCACCCTGGTAACTTCTACCTTAACAGCTTGGGCGGCGCGACAGCCAAGGTGTGGGACGCGCCGGCACGCTGTGTTGGAGGGAGTTGGAGGGAGATTGTAAGGATGAACAGTATTCAGGCATCCCGCGCTAAAGCGCTTTATTTTACTTTTATTTTCATATGCTTGAGCGCATTATCGCCTCTCGCTTACGGGCAGGCGGTAAAGGCCAGCCTCTACGGCACGGTGACGGACCCGAACGACGCCGTCATACCCGGCGCGAACGTCCGCCTGCTTAACGAAGGCACCGCCGCGGCGTTCAACACAACGACCGATTCCTACGGAGCCTTCACGTTTTCCGGTCTTTCCGATGGCGCCTACACGGTAACCATCGAATCGCCCGGCTTTAAGCAGTTAAACCAGACGAATCTGCGGCTCTCCGCCGGAGCCGTTGTCCGGCAGACGTTTACCCTCTCGGTGGGCGAGGTTTCAGAAACCGTCGAAGTCGTGGCGGATGCCGTGCTTGTAAACGCCGCCAACGCCGAACAGCGAATGAACATCGATTCGGCGGAGATCCAGCAATTGCCCACGATGCGGCGTGACTGGACGAACCTGGTCGGCCTTGGAGCGGGCATGCAGACTAGCGGCCCAAGCGCGCGGTTAAACGGCTTGCCCGGCGGCACATTACGCATCACCGTCGATGGCACGGACGCCACGCAGGATACCGAACAACCCTCATTCACAATGAGCGGAAACTTCAACTTCATCAAGGGCGTCGGCATGGAAGCCATCGAGGAAGTGAACGTCGCGAAGGGCATCGCCTCCGCCGAGATCGCCAATACGATGTCCGGCAACGTGAACATCACCACTCGCCGCGGCACCAACGATTTTCATGGCAGCTTGTTCTGGCTGAATAATACGGAAGAGTACAACGCTCGCAGCCGGTTTCTTACGAACAAGCCCAACATGGTCTTCAATCAATACGGCGGCTCCTTCGGCGGCCCCATTCTGCGCAACAAACTCTTTTTCTTTGGCGCTTACGAAGGCTACCAGCTTCGCGGATTCGCGGGTCTCAACGGTAACGTACCGACGGCCGAATTCCGGGAAAGAATCAGCCAGGCCAACCCCATCTACAACAAAACACTGGCTCTTTTTCCGCTCCCCAACCAAGCCTACAGCCCCACAAGCAACACCGGCCAGTGGATCGGCTCCGGCTCCGCGAGAAGCGACGATAACCACGTCGACGCACGGACGGATTGGAGCGTCACCGACAGCACGCTGCTGAGCGTGCGTTACAGCAGAGGCCGCCCGAACCGGGTGGAGCCGCGGGTTGTCGAGGCAAACAACCGCACCTACGCGGGCGTCATCGAGCAAGGGAACGTCAACCTTACCCACGCAAGCGCCACCTGGACCTTCGAAACGCGCCTCGGCGTGAACTACAACAAAGTGCCCCGTCTGGACGGGATCTACAGCCTCTACCTGGCGGACACCAGCGTCAACGGCATCGATGGCCTGGGATTCTCGGTGGATGGAGAAAATCTTGCCCGGGAAGGCAATTCGTGGTCTTTGGAAGAACTCGCAACGAAGAATGTCGGGCGGCACACGCTCAAATTCGGGGGGATATTTCTCCGAAGCGTTGGCATGCGCGCGAACGCCGAAACACCCATCCTCACCTATTCGAGTTTCGAAGATCTGGTTGAAAACATCCCAAACCGGGGCCGCGTGACAATGGGCATCAACGAGTTCCGGCTCACGACCAACACCTACGGCGTTTTCTTCCAGGACGATTACCGTGTGAATCGGAATCTCATCCTCAACCTGGGCATTCGCTACGACTATTTCACCGTACCCAAGGAGCGCGACGGCCGCCTGTTTAACCGCGCACAGCCATTCGGCACCGGCCCCTTCGTCAATCCGAATTCCATCTGGGACGCCGATAGAAACAACTTCTCGCCCCGCGTCGGGTTTGCCTACTCTTTCGGCGCGAACCAGGAGACCGTCATTCGTGGCGGCGTCGGCATGTTCCATGCTCCCGGGACGCTCTTCGGAGGTCCGGTGGATCTTGTGAGGAATGCGGCCGACGAGCCGTTCCGCGTGGAATACAGCCGCCAGGAGGCGCTGCAGTACTCGCAATACCGATGGCCGGTATCGAACCAGGCCGTAACCCAGCTTGTGAAGGGTCAACCGGCACTCGACAGCGGCACGGCGATTAACACGCACTACCCGAATGCCTTCAGCTACCAGTGGCTGTTCACCATTCAACGGCAGCTCACCGATTCACTGGCTCTGGAAACCGGCTATGTGGGCAACCGCGGCGTAAACCTGACGATGGTTCGATTCTGGAACGCCGTGGACCGTCAGAC
>CAZXBZ010000055.1:0-13198 GCA_964639135.1 uncultured Solibacteraceae bacterium
ACCGGCTTCTTGCGCCCTTCGCTCACGTTCGTTAGAAACGCCTTGTAGGTATCGTCGATCAGCTCGGAGAGCTTCTCGCGCCCGTTTCTGTCGAGCGGCACATAATCCGAGAGAAACGCGGCGTTCCGTCCGCGGCTGAGCGCGTCCTTGGTGATGCCCACTTTGTCGTACAGACCCTTCAGCACCGGCTTTGTGAAGATCACGCCGATCGACCCGGTGAGGGTCGCGGGATACGCCACGATCGGGTCGCCCGACATCGAAATGTAATAGCCGCCCGACGCCGCCGCGTCCGACATCGAAATCACCACCGGCTTCTTCTGGCTCAGGCCCCGCACTTCCCGCAAGATCTCATCGGAGGCAATCGCGTCCCCGCCTGGAGAATCCACCCGCAAAATCACCCCCTTGATGGAATCGTCCTTCGCGAGGGATCTGAGATCCGAGATCAGGGAATCGGAAGCTATCATCGAACCGCGTGAAAACACATCCGATTTCCCGCGGATGATGGCGCCCTGCATCATCAGAATCGCGACGCCGGCATCGCCGGTCAGCCCGAGAGATTTCGGGCTGACATCGCGGTAATTCCGCGCGCTGGTTTCCCGATATTCCGGCAGCTTCAATTCTTCCTTGATGCCATCCCGGATCTGTTCCTCATACTTCAAATCGTCAAGCAGGCCCAGCTTCAGCGCCGCGCCAGCCGTGAACGGACCCTGGTCGATGATCGCCGCCATCTCATCCCGGCTCTTCTTCCGGCTGACGCCGACGGTGGTGAGAAAGTCGCCGTAGAGGTCGTCGAGCACCGAAGTCAGCACTTCCCGCGTCTCGGGAGTCATGGAAGTCTGAGTGAATTGATCGCCGGCGTCCTTGTATTTCCCGGCATGCTCCACCTCCACGGTGACCCCGATTTTATCCAGCAGGTTCTTCAGATACATCGTCTCCAGACGCATCCCCTGCATGAGAAGCATGTCTTCCGGACTCGCGTAGATCTTCGTGGCCGCCGAAGCCATGTAATAATCCACCATGCGCGGCATCCTCACGATGGCGTAGACCGGCTTACCGGAATCCCGGCGAAACTTTTCGATGGAACCTCGAATTTCCTGAGCGGTAGCCCAGCCGAGGCCCGGCATCACCGGTTCAAAGAGCACTGCCTTGATGCGCGAATCCACCGCGGCCTTGCGCAGCGCACTCCAGATTTCGATTGTCGTCAGCCCGCTGGGCGCCTGGCCGGGTATCGGAATCGAGAAATTCGAAATCTCATCCACCGGCCCGCTCAGGGTCAACCGCAGTACGGAATCTTCCTTGACACGCGGCTCCCCTTCGGAGAGCCGCGCGAACGCGAACACCAATACGATGCCCGCGAAAACACAGAGCACGATCCCGATCACGAGCCCGGCAAGAAACTTCTTCATATTTCCCTTTCACGGCTCGCGCCGCGATTGTTACAACCGCTGAACCGATCCCACGCCCAGAAGGCCGCGTCAGCCCTTGCGCAGCGTCGTGGCGCCATTGATGATGGCATCGAAGCGCTTACTGACATCCGTGAGATACGCCAGATCCCCGCCCGAGATTTCCAGACTGACCGGCCCCCGGTAGCCAACCGCTTTCAGCGAGTCGTAAATTCCAGGCCAGTTAAGATCCCCATCGAGGAGATTCACAAACTCGGCCTGGCGGTTCCGGAAGCGGAAATCCTTGAAGTGTACTTTCGCGATTCGCTTGCCGAGCGTCCGGATCCAATGCTCCGGGTAGCCGTAAAGCTGAACGTTCCCGACATCGAAGTACGCCTTCAGGTACGGAGACTTGAAGCTATCCACGTAAGCCGCGAACTCGATCGGGCTCAGCAGGAATTTGTTCCAAACCTCTTCCACCGCGATGATGATTTTCATTTGCTCGGCCATTGGCAGCAATTCCGCGATTTGCCGCTTCGACCGCTCCATCGCCTGCTCATACGTCGTCTCGGGATTCACCACGGCCGGAACCAGCAGCACCGTGTCGCATCCCCAGGTTTTGGCATTCTGGAGGCTGGTCCGCATGCCATCCATGGATTTGCGCACGGCAGCCGGGTCACTGCTTGAGAGCGGGTATTGCCAGTGAGCCGAGTTCATGACTCCGTGGATTCGAAGCCCGGTCTCTTGCGAGGCCTTCGCCATCTCCTCCACTTCCCTGGGGTCTTCCGTGGTATTTGGCTCCACGCACTCGAAGCCGGCATCGCGCGCCATCTGGAAGCGTTCCTTGTAACTTCCCTTACGGCCCAGCATCCCGATAACCAGGCCTTTCTGTACGGGCAGACGCCCGGATGTTTGCGCGGCGGCAAGACCGGTCAGCGTGCCTGCGGCAGCCGTCGCGGCGAGAAATGAACGTCGATCCATAGTAATTTCTCCTCTGGTGAGGCCGGATGATTGGCCAGTCTCATACATCATATCCATATATTCAGCCAATCTCGTTGGGTCTCAACCCTTTGCCGCCGGTGGATATTCCGCGATCTCGATTGTCTTTTTCCGCCCGGAAGCGCCGCGCAAGATCTTCACGTTTTTCACCGGGGTTCCGTAGTACTCCGCGATGGCGCGCATCACCGCCTCGTTCGCTTTTCCATCCACCGGCGGAGCCTTCACCGATACCAGCAGGCCGCCATCCTCGAGCGGCTCCACTCGGGTGCTCCTGGCGTTAGGCTTCACTTTGATATCCACGCGCATTCCGTTTCCATCCTATCCCGCGGCGATATTCCCCATCTCATCCATTTCATTTCTCCATCGGACCCGCCTCGCGCTCCGCTATTCTAGGAAGCATGCCCGCCTGGAAGATGACGGTCGAATACGACGGATCCCGTTATAGCGGCTGGCAGGAGCAAAAGAACGCGCCCAAAACCGTAATGGGCGCGCTTCGCGAGGCAATCGAGAACACCCTGGGCGCGCAGGCGGAACTGCACGGAGCCGGCAGAACCGATGCGGGCGTTCATGCTCTCGGCCAGGTATTGCATGTCAAGGCCGCGCCGAAGCGCGCGCTCTCCGGCACGGCAATTCTCAGCGCGGTTAACGATGCGCTGGGACATGACATCACCGTGCTTTCGGTGGAGGAAGTCCCGGACAATTTCCACGCGCGCCACCATGCGGAAAGCCGCTGCTACCTCTACCGGCTCTCCCTCCGCAAGAATGCCTTCGCCAAGCGTCACGTCTGGTGGGTCAAGGAGAGCCTGAATCTGGACGACATGCGGGAGGCAGCCGCCATGCTGCCTGGCCGCCATGATTTTACGGCCTTCCATGCGAGCGACCCTTCCCGGCCGAATGAATCGCCTATCGTGGTGGTGGAAGCCGCGCACCTTACCCAGGACCGCGACGAACTGCACTTTCGCATCGAGGCATCGCACTTTCTTTGGAGGATGGTAAGGCGCATTGCCGGCGCCCTGGTGAGAGTAGGAACGGGAGAGTTCGCCGTCGCGGATTTCGCGGCCGCCCTCGATGGCGATGTTCGCCATCAAAACGCGATTGCCCGCTGGACCGCGCCCGCGGCGGGTTTGTATCTCGAAGCGGTTCGCTACCGATCCGCCTCGTGGGAGGGAACGACGCCGCAGCGAGGTAATGTCTCCACCGGCCGGGTTTCCGGCGGGCGTGCCCCGGACGCCGGTATCGCGGCAACGCGCCGCGGCAATCCGGCACGGCGGGGCGGATCGAAATCAGGGAGGGGCGTCTCGCCGCCATCCCGCTCCAGCGATCGCGGACGCCCAGCGGAGAAGCGCTAGAATCCGCCGCCGTTGTTGCTCTGCATCAGCGTCGTCAGCCGCTTGGTATCGATCTTGATCTTGCCTTCCTTCTGCAGCCGGTCGCGGATACCGTTGATATACAGCTCCACCCGTTCCTGAGACTTCACGGCTGAGAGCTGCTTCCGGGTCTCCTCCCGCTCTCCGGCCAGTTCCGCGAGATTCGCCTCCGCTTTGGCGGTCACCCGCACGAGGTACATTCGCGTGGCGGAGCGAAATGGCGGCAGGGTCTCCCCCGTCCTGACATCGAAGGCCTTATAAACATCTCCCACGTTTCCGATTCCCTCGGCCGGGGAAATACGCGTGAACGGCGGGGCTTGCCCGTAGATCATTCCAGAATGCCGGGACGCGACCACTTTCATCGAGGTTCCGCTATCCACCGCTTCCTTCACTTCGAGCAGCTTGCGCTCGGCAAGGGCGCCGGCCATCTGGTTCTTCAGCGCTTCCACCACGCTTCCGCGGGCTTCATCGAAGGTTGCCTCCCTCGAAGGTTCGAACTTGCGAATCACCGCGAAGGCCATCGCTCCGGCTCCGACATCCGCCACGGTTGTCACGTGGCCAGCCGGGGAGTTATTCACTTCCTGCATGAGCGGCGTGTTCCCCGCGATATTTCCAGCGGGCATGTTCGGCGCAATATCCTGGTAGGAAGTCAGTTGCGCGAGCGGCTCTTTCGCCACGATTTCCGCGAGTTGATCCGGCTTGGCCGCGACTTCGGAATAGAGCCGTTCCGCCGTCACTTGCACCAGATCGGCCGCCTTCTGTTGCGCGAGACTCGACGCGATCTGTTCGCGGACTTCGGCCAGCGGCTTTACCCTCGCCTCCTGGCGCGATTTGCACCGGATAATGTGATAGCCGTATTCGGTTTCGATGACGTCGCTGATCTGGCCGGGCCGCAGGTCGAACGCCGCCTTCTCGAACGCCGGGACGGTTTGTCCCTTCATCACAATACCGAGATCGCCGCCCTTATCCTTGTTCGATTCATCCTCGGAATACTCCTTGGCCATCCTGGCGAAATCCGCGCCCTTCCTCAACTGGGCGAGCACCTCCTCGGCCTTCTTGTGAGCCGCGGCCTTTTGCTCGGGAGTCTTGCCCTCCGTCGTAAAAAGGATGTGCTGCAGATCCACCTGGGCTTCCACGTTCCACTGGTCCATGTTCGCGTTGTAGAACGCCTCGATCTCTTGCGGAGTGATATGGAAGCTCTCCATGGCGCGCTCGAGGGATACGCGCACAACGTCAAAATCCCGGCGCTCGGGAACTCGCGCCCTGTTCCCCATCTGGTCGTAAAACTGCTTGATCTGCTCCTCGGTCGGCGTTACCTGTGAAAGAAGGGTTTGCGGCTCCACATAAACGTACTCCAGCGTTACGGTGTCATTCCGTTCATGAAGCGCGGCGTCCACATCCGCGTCGCTCACCACCACGCTCCGCGCCACGACCGCGCTCAAGCGGTTGGTGATGATCTGCTTTCTCACATTCGCTTCGAATTGAGCCGGGTTCGTGCCGTTCTGTTCGAGCAGCATCCGGTATTGGTCCAGTCCGATAAACTGCCCTCCCGGAGAAAATACCGGCATCTCGCGAATCATGTTCGCCAGTTCCGCGTCGCTCACGTCGAAACCGAGCTTCTCGGCTTCATAGAGCAGCGCGCGCTCCTGCACGAGGTTCTGAAAGGCTACGGGATAGAGCGAGGACATCTCGCTCGGCGACATGGATCGCCCTTGCCGCGCAAGCTGCTGCACGGCTTCGCGAAGCTGCGAAACCGTAATCGGGTCGCCCGCCACCTCTCCCAGGGTTTGTGCATTCGCGCCAAAATCGACGCCGCCGAATCCCGGGATCAGCGTAATCACCATCGCCGCCGCCACCAGCGTCAGAATGGCGCCCAAGAAAATGCGCACCGCCTTGGCGCGGCTTCGAAAAAGATCAAACATAGAGATCCAACTCCACAGGGGTCGAATCTTTGAGTATATCGTGGCTCGGGCCTTGCTCCGCTAACGCTATGCTGAAAGGATTCTCCATGATGCCTCTCGAACCCCGGAATTCACCTGAAAAGATGCACGGCGCGGCTGGCGACGCCCCTTCCGCCCCCGCCGTTCCGGATCCGTTTTCCTACCGTGCCGGCCGGCTCTACTGCGAGGACGTGTCCCTGCACGACATCGCCGCGGAAGCGGGGACGCCCTGTTACGTGTACGGAGCCGCCGGTATCCGGAATCGCTTTCTCGCGTACCGCGACGCACTTTCCGGCGTTCCCCATAATATCTGCTACGCCGTCAAGGCCAATAGCAATCTTGCCATCCTCGGGCTGCTCGCCGGGTTGGGCTCGGGATTCGATATTGTCTCCGCGGGGGAGCTTTTCCGCGTCCTTCGCGCCGGGGGAGACCCCGCGAAGGTAGTTTTTTCCGGGGTAGGGAAAGCGGAGGACGAAATCGTCCACGCGCTCGAGCAAGGAATTCATGGCTTCAATTGCGAGTCCGAATCCGAACTCGCCCTGCTGGCCGCCACCGCCCGCCGGGCCGGCATGCGGGCGCGGGTATCCCTGCGCGTCAATCCCGACGTTGACGCCAATACCCATCCTTATATCTCCACGGGGCTCGAGCGCCACAAGTTCGGCATTCCATTCTCCGAAGCGCGCCGCCTCTATACGCAATATGCCGGCGACCCCGGCATCGAGTGGGTTGGGGTCAGTTGCCATATCGGCTCCCAGATCCTCGACGTGAGCCCAGTGGTCGAAGCCATGGAGAAGGTTCTGCTCCTCGCGTCCCAACTGAAAGCCGAGGGCATCGGTATTCGCGAAATCGACATCGGCGGCGGGCTCGGCATCGGGTATCAGCCCCAGGAAACGCCCACGGAGATCCCGGAATACATCGCGCGGGTGCTCGAGAAATTTCGCCAGAGCGGCTATACCCTCACCGTGGAACCGGGCCGCTCCCTAGTGGCGGAATCCGGAGTTCTGCTGACCCGCGTGCTCCACCTCAAGCCCACCCCGCAACGCACTTTCGTCATTGTGGACGCCGCGATGAACGATCTGATTCGGCCGTCCCTCTACCAGGCGCACCACGAAATCGTGCCGCTCTCCCTGGAATCGCGCCCCCCGGTACTCACCGACGTGGTTGGACCGGTTTGTGAATCCGCCGATTTCTTCGCCAGGGAAAGAACGATGCCCGCGGCCGGCCAGGGCGAGTGGCTCGCGGTCTGCGCCGCCGGCGCGTACGGATTTACGCTTTCCTCGAACTACAACTCGCGGCCGCGGTCCGCGGAGGTACTTGTCGATGGCTCGTCCTGGCGGGTCGTCCGTCAGCGCGAATCCTGGGAAGATCTTATCCGCGGCGAGTCGCTCTAACCCCGAATCCGGCGCGTCCTGGACCGTGCGCGCCGGGAGGGCGTCTCTCACGCCGCCGCTTCCCGCTTCCGGAGGAATTCCAGAAACGCCGCGGCCGTGCGATCCAGATTCTCGATATTTCCGCCGCCTTCGAGCGGAGCGCACATCTCGTACGCCACTGGCCCCCGGTAGCCGATCTCTCGCAGCCCCGCGAAAAAGGCATCGTAATCGAGTTCTCCGCTCCCCGGCGCCGTCGCGCGAATAAGCGGCGGATTACACGGTACATAGTTGACGCTATCCGGTCGATAAGTAAACTGTGGCATCACCTTATAATCCGCAACCGTGGTAAACGACAGCCATGGCGCGACTTCGCGCACCGCTTGGCGCAATTCCCCGCCCCGCGCTCCGTGCAGCCAGGCGGCCCAACAATCGAAAGCCGCCTTTATGTTCGGATGATCCAATTCCCGCAGCAACCAGACGAATTCCTTAAAATGAGCGGCTATATCATGATGATTCTGTAAAATCAATGTGACACCGGATTCCGCCGCGTACTTAGCCGCAAGCCTAAGGCCATGCACCACTTCACGGTACTGTAGGTCATAGGAACTATCCTCGATCCGGTAGCCGGTAAACACCCTCAGAAAGCGGCAGCCAAGATCCGCGCAAAGCTCGCAAAGCCGCGCCACATAGAGAGCATTCATCTCACCCGATGGAATACCGGGCCGGCGGAGGCCGCATGTAAAATCCGTATACCCCATCATCGCCGCCAGGTGTAACCCCTCGCCGTCGATTCGCGTCCTTAACTCGCGGCGATCTTCCTTTGAATAGGCGGCTGGCGATACGTGTGGCGCTTTCGCAACGAGCGCTATCGCGCTGAATTCGAGTTCTCGCGCCTTCCGTATGAATTCCGGGACGGACAGAAAAGCCTGCCCGGCCCAGGACGAAGCATAACTAATCGAGTGGAGTACCGGCGTGTAGATTGGCAGTGTCATCGCGGATGCACTCAATATATCAGCCGCGAGGGATTTTATCACCGCTCTCCCCATCCCAAATTCGCGTTTGGTTTTGAGCGTACTCATCTCCGGGCACGCCAAATCTAAAATAAATTTACGCCTCTGCTATATTCAGCCGCGCGAACTATATATAATGCGGATGTCGATGCAAATGTCGTCTGATGTTGCATCCGCGCCCGTGCTCGCAACCAGACAATCACCGCGACCCAGCCTGTCCCGGACAAACCGCCGGAGACAATTCGATCGAGCACGACAATCCGGAAATACGAGGAGTCACGGAAATGAACGGGAGAAATGCCATGAGCAATACACCTCTGGACCAGGTTCTTAAAGCCAAGGCCGATTATGAATCGAAGCGTCAGGCCGCCATCAATGATCTACTCACGAAGCGTTCCGAGATCGATAAGCAACTGGAAGCGCTCGGTTACGACGAGAACGCGAAGACAAAGCGCCGGGGGCGGCGCGGACCAATGTCCGAAGCGACTCGAGAAAAGATGAGGTTAGCCTGGAAGCGGCGCAAGGAAGCCGCAACCAAGGGAAAGAAGGGCTAGACATCGCCGGCTCGCGGACGTCCTGCCGCCCGGCGAGGACGTCCGCGAATCCCATACGCTCCCGATCCCGATCCATATTTCAATATTCACGGCTCCGTTCCCACCCCCCGCGGCATTGACGGCCTCGCCGATACCCCGCCGCGTGGCCTTTCTTGCGCTGGTTTCCCGATTCGCCCCGCTTCATTGCAAACTAAATAGAAGGATGAATTTCACAACGCGAAACCGGGCGGCGGCACGGCAATGACGGCGCCCGTGATCGTCGCCATCGACGGCCCGGCGGGCGCCGGCAAGAGCACCATCGCGCGGCGTGTCGCAAACCGTCTCGGCTATCTCTACGTGGATACCGGAGCCATGTACCGCGCCGTGGCCCTTTGGGCGGTTCGCAATGGAACGGGTCTCGATGACTGGCACCGCCTCGAACAACTGGCGCTGGCCGCCGATATCCGTCTCGACGGAGATTCGGGCCGTGTATTGCTCAACGGCGAGGATGTCACGGAGGCTATCCGTGAAGAATCCATCTCCGAAGCCGCATCCCGCGTTTCCGCCGCTCCCGGAGTGCGGCGGGCCCTGGTGGAAAAGCAGAAGCAGTTCGCCTTACGGCAAAGCGTGGTCATGGAGGGCCGCGATATCGGGACCGTCGTCTTTCCCGAAGCCCGGGTGAAGATCTTTCTCGACGCCTCGGCCAACACCAGGGCGGCTCGCCGCCATCAGCAATTGAGCGGCCAGGACGCCGCGCGCGACCCCGCTGGAACGGAACAATCGATGCGTTCACGCGACGAGCGGGACCGTAACCGCGCCGAGGCCCCCCTGTTGCAGGCGCCCGACGCGGAGTATCTCGATACGACGTCGATGGATCTTGCAACGGTGGAAGAAGCTGTCTTGCGGATTGTGCGCGCCCGCACCTCCCATTGAGCACCCCCGCGCTCACCGGGCTGAAGAAAGAAATCATGCCGGCCTGAAGGAAGGAATCACGCCGGTTTAGAGAAAGGGATCAGGATAGAGTGCAGAATCTGCTAGTCATGAAATTCGGCGGCACCAGCATGGGCTCGCCGGAAAGCATTCGAACGGTCGCCGCCATCTGCAAGGAGCAATCGGCGAAACGCCCCACCGTCGCCGTTGTCTCCGCGATGTCGAAGGTGACGGATCTCATGCTCGAGACCATGTTTCACGCCGAACGTGGCGACGAAGCCAGTTTTTCCGAGGATCTCCGCCGCCTTCGCGCACGGCACGAAGAGACCTGCGCCGCTCTGATCCCGGAGGAATTCCAGACGGAAGTGCGTGAGCGGATCGATTCCATTTTGGCCCGCTTCGATCGCATCGTTCGAGGGATGGCGATGCTCCGCGAGCGGCCGCCCCGCGCGCTCGACGACGCCGTCAGCCTCGGAGAGTTGCTCTCCGCCACTCTGCTCGTTGGCTATCTCGAATCCATCGGGCTGACATCCGCCGTCGTTCCCGGTTCTTCCGTTATCGTCACGGACCCTATTCACGGGAACGCCACGCCCCGCATGGAGCTGACGACCTTCCGGGCGAAGGAGAGCCTGCTTCCGCTGCTCACGGGCCAGACCTTCCCCGTCGTCACCGGCTTTTGCGGCGCTACCGAGGACGGGCACACGACAACGCTCGGACGGGGAGGCTCGGATTTCACCGCCACCATTCTCGCCGCGGCGCTCGATGCATCCGAAGTCTGGATCTGGACCGACGTCAATGGCATCATGTCCGCGGATCCGCGCGTGGTGCCGGACGCCATCGTTCTCCCTGAAATCACGTATAACGAAGCGGCGGAACTCGCCTACAACGGGGCCAAAATTCTGCACCCGCGCACGCTTGTTCCCCTCGTGGAGCGCAACATCCCTCTCTGGAGCAAGAACACCTTTAACCCCACTTTTCCCGGAACCCGCATCGTCGACCGCACGCAAAACGGGGATGGCGCGCGCGCCGTTACGTCATCCAAGAACGTGGTTCTGATTAGCGTCGACCCCGCAAGCGCATCCGTGAACCCCAATGCCGTCATGGCCCGCTGTCTCGACGCCGTGGCCCGGGTGAACGCGGAAGTGCTTGCATTCTCCAGTTCCAGCTACCGCCAGAGCTTCTGTCTTCTGGTGCGCCGCGATGAACTCGCGGATGCCACCCGGAGCATTGAAACCGCGCTGAGCCTCGAACTGAACCATGGCTATATCCGGCCGCTCGACATCAATGACGACGTCGGCTTGCTCGCGATTGTCGGCGAAGGCATGAAAGGCACTCCCGGGCTCGCGGGGCGTATCTTTACCGCCATTTCCCGCGAACAGGTGAACATTATCGCGATCTCCCAGGGAGCGAGCGAACTCACCATCGCCATTGTCGTCCGCCGCGACGGCGTGGAAATCGCCACCAAGGCCGTGCATGCCGAATGCAGCCTGGGAACGCCTGGGGCGCAAGATCACGCCTGATATTCCAGCGCGTCCCGGAGCGGGCGCGGCCCCCCGCCCGTTCCGGACGATTGATTCGGCCGGCGTGTTCGTGTCACGCTAAAAAAGCACCCATGGCTCGGTCCGCTGGTTCAAATCCGCTGGTTGCCGGCGAAGCCGCCTTGCTCCGCCCCGGCGTCCGCATGCGGCGTCCGCTTCCTTCGCGCCGGGTTTGATCGGTACCTGGATACGCTCCCTCTCCTGGCGTTCCGGGTTGCCGTAACGCTGATCCCAACTTGCCGAGAGGAGAAATCGATGGCTGATTTTTATCAAACCGGTATTGTAGCGACCCTGCATAAGCTTGGTCCCTACGCATACGACCGGCTGGAAGCCGACATGCTGACCTTCGCCGACGAATCCCGCGTCGGCCTTGTACTGCCGGCTCTCTATAGCGAATTCGAATCCCCCGCCATGCCGGCGATCGTCGAGGAGCTTCGCAACGTCCGCTTCATCGATCAGATTGTCGTTGCCCTCGGGCGCGCCACCCTCGATCAGTTCCGCCATGCCCGTTCCTTCTTCAAGGACTTTCCTTACCCGGTTCATTTCCTTTGGATCAACGGCGACCGAGTCCAGAAGCTTCTCGACCGCCTGGAAGAAGTGAACCTTTCCGCCGGGCTCGACGGCAAGGGCCGCAGTTGCTGGCTTGCGTATGGCTATCTGCTGGGCCGCGGCAATTGCGACATCATCGCGCTCCACGATTGCGATATCCGTAATTACAGACGCGAATTCGTCGCCCGCCTCTGCTACCCGATTGTCAATTCCACCCTCGGCTTCGAGTTCTGCAAGGGCTATTACGCCCGCGTCAGCGACCGCATGCACGGCCGCGCGACCCGCCTCTTCATGACGCCCCTGATCCGCTCCATGGAAAGCATGGCGGTGGGTACGCCCTTTCTCCGCTTTATCGACAGCTTCCGCTACCCTCTATCCGGCGAATTCGCCATGCGCGCCGGCCTCGCCCTGGTCAACCGCATCCCCAGCGATTGGGGCCTGGAGGTCGGAGTGCTCGCGGAGGTCTTCCGCAATTGCACACCCGCGCGCGTCTGCCAGGTCGATATAGCCGACAACTACGACCATAAGCACCAGGATCTGAGCAAGGATGATCCCGAAAAGGGCCTTCGCCGCATGACCACCGACATCGCGAAATCCCTGTTCCGCACTCTCGCGGGCGAAGGCGTCGTCTTTACGAAGGACCATTTCCGCAGCCTCCGGGTTCGCTACGTGCGCATGGCGGAAGACACCATCGCCCGCTACTACGCGGACGCCATGCTGAACGGCCTCGCCTTCGACCGGCATGCCGAGGAGTATGCCGTATCGGTCTTCGCCGAGAGCCTCCACGACGCCGCGGAATGCTTCGTTCAGGATCCGCTCGGCAATCCGCTCACTCCAAGCTGGAGCCGTGTGCTCGCCGCGCTGCCTCGTTTTTACGAAGACCTCATGGACGCCGTCCAGCTTGATGCCGAAACCGCCGCCGAGACCAACGGAGACAGCCTCGCCGGCGCGCGCTCCGCATAGCCCTCACGGCTCGGGGGTTGCTCTTGCGGACGCAATTTCAGACAATGAGGTCGTGGCTAACGTATACCCGCTCATCCCCCGGGAGATCCCCCGTGTAGAGACGTCCCTGCGCCGGATTGTCACCCCATTCCCAGTCCCCGAGACCATCCCGATGCTTCAGAGCCTCGCGGATCATGAGCCGGCGGCCATGCAAGGCCAGCCGCCGGTTGTATGGGACCACGCTGTGGGTTTCCAGGTGTTCGACGCCTATGGAAACTGCTGGATTGACTGGTCATCGGGCGTGCTTATCACCAACGCCGGACACGGCCACCCGGCGATTATCCGCGCCATCCGCGAGGCCGCGGAAAAGCAGCTCCTCACCACGTACGCGTTCCCCAGCGTCGCGCGAGCGCAATTGGTCGAACGCCTGAGTTCTCTCGTTCCGGAAAAGCTTCACAAGATTTTTCTGCTCACCACGGGCTCGGAAGCCGTCGAATGCGCCATCAAACTCTGCCGCACGCACGGCGTCAAGACGGGCGGCCAGAAGAAGAACGTCATCGTCTCCTTCGACAAGGCCTTCCACGGGCGCACGCTGGGCAGCCAGCAGGCCGGCGGAATCCCGTCCCTGAAAGAGTGGA
>CAZXBZ010000056.1:0-12982 GCA_964639135.1 uncultured Solibacteraceae bacterium
GTTCTGACCCACGCCAAGCGCCAGCGCGGCTTTCTCCACGGAAGAGTGCGCATACTCCGAAGCGTACGCCACAAGGCCGCGCGGCGCGCCCTCCGCGCGCATCTCCGGCACGGCGCGCGCCCGCGCCGCGATCAGCGCGTGGAGGGTGCTGATGGATGCTGTATCGAAAATTTCGCCAAAAAACTCATCGGGCAGCCCGCACCATTCCCGCAGCCAGCCGAGCGTCACCATTTCGAGTTCGGTGACGGCCGGGCTGCTTTTCCAGACCATCCCGTTCGTATTGATACCCGCGGCAAGCATTTCGCCAAGGATGCCGGCCGCGGAAGCGGAGGTCGCAAAATACGAAAAAAAGCGCGGATGGTTCCAATGCGTGAGCGCGGGGACGATCTGCTCGCGAAAATCGCGAAGGATCGCCTCCATGGGCTCGCCCTCGCGGGGCCCGGAAGCCGGAAGAGTGTCGATCAGTTCACCGGGCTGGCGGCCGGGAAGCACGGGGTATTCGCGGTTTCCGGAGAGGTAATCCGCGATCCAATCCACGACCTCATGGCCATACTTTCGAAACTCCCCTGGGTCAAGGGAATCGCCGGGCGGAAGGCTCTCGTTGTTTTCGCTCATCCTACCTTCGAGCGTATCAGGCTGGCTGCTTCCGAATGTATCAGGCCGGGACACGCGCCCAAAGCATGATTTCGCGCGGCACGGTAGGATAGCACTGATGCCTCAAGGACAGTTGCCCCTCTATTTCGAGCGCTTCTCGCCGGAACGTCAACTGGAGCGCAGCCGCGAATTTCTGCATTCCATGCGAGAGCGAAGGACCGTGCGCACCTTTTCAGCGGAGCCCGTGCCTTTCGAACTGATCGAAAACGCCATCCGTGTCGCGTCTTCCGCGCCGTCGGGAGCAAACCAGCAGCCATGGCGCTTCGTGGTCGTGCGGGACGCCGAGACCAAGCGGCGCATCCGGGAAGCGGCCGAGGCGGAGGAGAAGCAGAATTACGAGCGGCGCTTTCCGGCGGAATACCTGGCGGCCCTCAAGCCCTTCGAGACCGACTGGCACAAGGAATTCCTCGAGGTCGCGCCTTACCTGATCGCGGTTTTCCGGGTCGATTACGGGCTTCGCAAGGAGGATATCGGCGAGGAGAAGAAGAAGCATTATTACGTGCAGGAAAGCGTTGGGATCGCCTGTGGCTTTCTGCTCACGGCGCTTCAATGGAGCGGCCTGGCCACGCTTGTACACACGCCGAGCCCGATGGGTTTTCTCTCCCAGATACTCGAACGGCCAAAAAACGAGCGCCCGTTTCTGCTGATCCCGGTGGGCTACCCGACAGCCGACGCGTTGGTTCCGACGATCCAGAAGAAACAGTTGGATGAAGTGATGGTGCTGCGGTAAGCGCGGAGCGCGGCTTCAGGCAATGGCCCGTGGAGGCGGCGGATCTTCCGGATTGCCCGCGCGGCCCAGGGGCACCAGGATCATGGCCGCCGCGAGCGCGCCGAGCACGCCCATCCCCAGAAGGATGGAGGGTTCGGCGAAGAAGGCAGGCATCGCCTGGCCGGCCGGCTTGAAGAAGACAAAGGTCGCCACGCCCAGCCCGGTAAGCGCCTCCCCCGCGATCAACCCCGAAGCCATCAATATCCCGGCATTTTCAGCCCGGGCGGTTTGCGCGCCGTTCAACGCCCGGCGCTTGGCCAGGCTGTCCATCCCCCAGCGAATGAGGCCGCCAACAAAAATGGTGAACGTGGTCTCGAATGGCAGATACATCCCCACCGCGCAAAGCATCGGGCTGCGCATGCGCAACATGATCAGCGCAATCCCCATCGCCATCCCGAACACCACCAGAGGCCAGGCCATGTCTCCACCAACAATGCCCTGGGCGAGCGAAGCCATCAGCCCGGCCTGCGGCGCGGGCAAGGCGCGATCTCCGAAGCCAATGCCGCCGGCCTTGATGTTGCCTTCGTGCAGCACGAGCAACGGGAAGTACATTACGAGGGCGGAGACCACCGCCGCCAGCAGGTCGCCGGCCTGCATCCGGCTGGGGGTCGCGCCGAGAATATGGCCGACCTTGAGATCCTGCAGCATCTCTCCGGCCACGGCGGACGAAACGCAGATCACCGCGGCGACGCCCAGCGTGGCCGCGACGCCATCCGCCCCCGTCACTCCCACGGCCACCATCAGCAGCGCGGCAATCAGCAGGGTCGAAAGCGTGAGGCCGGAGACCGGGTTATTCGACGACCCGATCAGCCCGACCAGATTGCCGGAGACAGCCGCGAAGAAGAAACCGAGGATCAGCATGACAACCGCGGCCAGCGCCCCGCCCAGGGCGGAGCCCGCGAGAAAAACATAGAGGCCGGCCATGCACAGGAGGCCCGCGGCGAGACCGCCGAATAGCAGCAGCGGGCTTAGATCGCGGTCAAGCCGGGTCCGCTTCGCCGCGTGCTGGACGCCGCCCGCCCTCAGGTCTCCCACGGCCCTGGCGATGCCGCCACCCAGACTCTTCCGCATACGAAAAAGCGTGTAGGCGGCCCCAACCAGCATGCCGCCAATCGCAATGGGCCGCACGATATTCAGCCAGATGGCCACGGTGACGGCGCTCCAGCCTTCCGCGCCCGCCGCTTCGGGAACGTACTGCCGCAGACTTGGCCCCATCACGTAGGTCAGCAACGGAACCAGCAACCCCCAGGCGAAGACTCCGCCCGAAAAATTGAGCGCCGCCAATTCCGGCCCGATCACATAACCCACGCCCAGATAGGCCGGGCTTACCGAGGGAGTGGCAACCGAGGTGACTCCGCCCACTGGGACGGGCGCGCCCGCCGTCGCCGCGCCCATGCGGATGCCCGATCTTCCAAGCTCGCCGATGGAGAGAAAAAACTCCCTGCCGATGGCAAAAAACTTGAACTCCCCGAGCGCGTAAATAGCCGCGCCCAGCCCCATGGACCCGAACAGGAATTTCGCCGCGCCGCTTCCGCCCTGCCCCGCCTTGTGAATCTCCGCCGCCGCCACCGACTCGGGAAACGGCAGCTCGGGATCTTCCACCAGGATCTTGCGCAGAAAAACAATGAACAGAATGCCGATTACGCCGCCCACCACCATGAAAGCGGTGGACTGCAGATACGCCGATTCGCTCGAAAACGAGGGCCACACGCCGGAGATGATAAACGCGGGAATCGTAAAAATCGCTCCAGCCGCGATGGACTCTCCCGCCGAGCCCGCGCTTCTCGCGATGTTCTCCTCGAGAATCGACGCTTTGCGAATCCGCAGGAGCGCCATGGCGATGACCGCCGCGGGGTACGTCGCGGCCACCGTCATTCCGGCTTTCAGGCCCAGATAGGCGTTCGCCGCCCCAAGAATCACGGAGATGAGAACGCCGAGCAGCACCGCCCGGGGCGTGAACTCGCGCATCTTGCTTTCTTCGCCCACATAAGGACGAAACGACGCCGGGTTCCTGGAGGATGAGTGCATGACCGAAAGAATACTATTCCGCGGGCAGGGAGCGCGCGGCCGGCCGTTTCGCCTTCGCGCGGCGGAAGCTCCGCAAGGGATGCGGGGGATATGGGCCGCGCCGCGTCATCCGAGATCCCTAGAGATCCGCGTAGAGTTTCGATTCCGCGAGATCCCGGAGAAATCGCTCCGCGCTCAAGGGCTCCTTGGGCACGGCTTCGAGATACTGGTGGCCTTGCTTGAGGAGGCGTATATCCTTGCACTTCGCGGCGGCCTCTTCGAGGCTTGCGTGATAGAGCGGGTATTCCGGCCCGAGGTATTCCACAACCGACGGATGCGGGTTCACGAGAATGGGCGTGTGGCGCATGATGCATTCGAGGAGCGTATTCACCGCGACGGCGCCGGTCAGATCGAGAAATACGGCATGGCTTGCCAGGAGCTCATCGTAATCTTCATTCGAAAGACGCTCCAGCACGGTGCAATCCCACTCGGGGAGCGGCGGCGCGCCAGAAACCTGCCTCTCGGCTTCCACCGTTCGATGGAATCTCTCCACTTGCTCCCCTTCCAGCGGGATCAGCAACTTCTTCCGGGAGGAAGCAATAGGCAGATAGTGGATGGAACTGAGACGGCGCATCCAGTGGCCCACCTGCACAACGCCATGCTCCGCGCCGCGCTCGAAATCAGCCCACCGGAACCGGCGGGAGACGGGCGGAACCGGATGCCGCAAGGCCAGCGCGGGCACGCGGAATTCCCGGCGGAGCCACTCCGCCATCCATTCGGAAAACGCGATGAGTCCGCGGCATTGTGGAAGACTTTCCCGCCAAGCGTCGAGCTTCGCGATTTCCAGCGGACTCTTCCGCCACTCAGCCCAGCACGGTAAATCCGGCGGCACGTGAACAAAGCCCACCCACGGTTTGCGATGGGGCATCCATCCTTCCGCCAAGCCCTGCTCCAGGTCCCGGGCGAAGCTGCGCTCCACGGAACAATCGAGCAGGACGCCCTCGCCGTCATCTCGAAACAGGGGCTTCATCGCGCCGGCCACAAAACTCCAGCCGTTCCGGTGATGGGAATAAACAAGCTCCCGGTGAGTCGTGAATTTCGGCTGAATCATTGGCGATTAGCTACACTTAATATCTAGCGCATCTAGCTGGAAACATCCCATGGAATATCCGTTGTAGCATTGGAGCCGGTCTTGGCGCAGATTTATCCGACACCCGCTCCGCCGGCCGCCATGCAGCCGCTTCCCGCCGGCGCGGCGCGGCCGCCGCGATTTTCCGTTCATGGTTTCGAGTTTACCCTCGAAGGCACGTGCGCATGGGCGATCGAGGGGGTTGCGTCGGATTTCTCGTATTTCCAAACGGCGGAACATGACCGCGGCGGGAGCCGGGCGATGGCTCTGCATCTGAACGAAGCGGCGCCGGATTACGACGGCCTGCCGGTTTGTGACGCGAGCGGCTATACGCCGCGCAACGTGGTGTATCACGCCCGCGGATTGCGCATGCTGGATTACGGCGGACGCGGCCTCGGCATTCTGGACGAGGCCGAAGGGCGCTTTTCCATGGCCAGCGAGGACGCGGACCTGGTTTATGAGGCGGCGTATCTGTTTCTGCTCTCGCGGATCGGCGAATACCTGGACGCGCGGCGGCTGCACCGGCTGCACGCACTCGCGATGTCGCTGCACGGGCGCTCGATTCTGGTGCTGCTCCCGATGGGAGGCGGCAAGAGCACGCTGGGCGCGGAACTACTGAAGCATCCAGGCGTGCGTATTCTCTCGGACGATTCGCCGTTGATCGCAAAGGATGCCCGGGCTTACGCCTATCCGCTCCGGCTGGGCCTGCTCAAGGGCCGCGAGAGCGAGATTCCGCCGGAGTTCGTACGCAAGATCGACCGGATGGAATTCGGCCCGAAGTTTCTGGTGGATTATTCGTATTTCGCCTCGCGCGTCGCGGATGCGGCCGAACCGGGGCTGCTTCTTCTCGGCAAACGAACGCTGGGCGCACTGCCGCGGTTTGAGGACGCCGGCTACATCGCGGCAATGGACGCCTTGACGCCGAACCTGATCGTCGGCCTGGGGCTCTTCCAGGGTCTTGAATTCGTGCTGGGGCGGGGGCGAAGGGAATTGCCGTCGAAGGCGCGAGCGGGCATCTCCCGGCTGCGCAACGCACACGCCCTGGCGCGCCGCTCCCGCCGGTTCCACTTTCATATGGGGCGGAACGTGGCCGCGAACGCGGACGCCGTGATTTCGCTGGCGGAGAAAACCTTCGCGGCCATGCCATGATCGGCTTCGCTCCCTTCCGAATCCCCGGCCCGGCGCGCTGGCATACCGCGTTTTACCGATCGGCCGCCGCGTTCCTCGCGAAGCACTACCTGGCGGGACCCGAAGTGACTGGCATTTACCTGCGCCGCAGCGTGGCCGCCGGGGAGGCGCAGTTCCCCTGGAGCGACGTGGATCTCGGCATGACGCTCTCGGCGTTCTCAAACGCGCGCGAGGAGGGCGAGGCGCTGGCGGATCTTTGGCGGCGCTTCCAGCGTGCGCGCGCGATCTTCCCGAGGCTGGGAGAGACGCTGATCTACACCGCCGGCGATTTCAGCGAGAGCGTCGTGGACGACCCCTCCCGGGCGTCCATCGACCGGCGGGTCGCAATCCCGGTTTACGGCGAGCTTCCCGTGATGGAGCCGGGAACGATTCCAACGTTCGCCGCTATCCGCCGTCTGGTTTTCTGGCTGGATACCTATCTGCCGCGTGCCCTTCACACACGCAATCACCGGAATGCCCGCAAGTTTGCGATTGAAATGTGGAACGCCTGGAGGACGGCTTCCGGAAAAATCCGCGAACCTTTCGTGAGCCGGCTCGAAGCCGCGGCGGACTGGCGAAACAGCGAAGATGCCGCGCTGCTGATCCGGACGGAGCACGGGGCCGAAGCAAGCTTCCGCGTGGCGCTGGCGCTCGCAACGCGATCCCACGCGGCTTTTCTGCCCGCGCTGCCGCGCCTCGCAAAAGCCATTTCGTTAAGAACGCAGCCCGCGCCAGACGGCGTCGCCAGAACACTCCACGTGATCCCCTTCGCCGATTCCACGCTCCCGGAAGGACCGGCCGAGGCAAACGCGGCAATCTTCACGCCCGAAGCGCTGGATCTCTTTCTCAACACGCAAAACCCCCTCCTCTGGCATGAGCTTCCCGAGAGCGTGAGCGAGACCGGCATTTCGCCGCCGTCACTCGCGGCGTGGCTCGACACGTGCCGCCGCCTGAGCGCACAAACACGGTTGCGAGTGGCCGGTTTCGTGGAACCCGGCGCCGGCAATCCAGAGCGTCGGCTGGCGCGCGTGGAGTGGGCGCTCGGCGTGCTGGAGCGTGGGGGATCTCCCTCGCTTGAAAAGCCGGAGACGCCGGACGCGCCATCCGCTCCCGAGTTACGCGACGATCCGGGAGCCTGCTACCGGCAACGGTACCCGGAACTCCTGCGCCGAAGTATTGCGCTGCGCCAGCGCGCCGAGCGATGCCTCGCACGGCGCGCCACACCACCGGCGTCCGGGGGACATCCTTAAATTCAGTTGGAGATCTGGAGATAGAGCGGCCGTCGTTATCTCTCGGGGCCGAACCCGCGCGACAGCCCCCCACCGTGGCGCCCGGCAAAGATATATGATAAGAGCGCTATGCAAGCACCAACGCAACCGAACCGCCGACAGTTTTTGACCAATAGCGGGCGCGCTCTCGCCGTAGCGCCTTTTTTCGTACGAAACCTTATCTCCGCGCCTCCTTCGGGGAAGCTGCGCCTGGCTGCCTTTGGCGGCGGGAACATGGCTTATGTCACGCTGCAACAGATATCGAGGCATAAGAACGTGACGCTCGCCTGCGTGGCCGAGGTGGATTCCGCCCAATTGAACCAGCTCAACAAGCTCGCCCCGGATACGAAGATTTACCCGGACTGGCGCGAGATGCTGCGCGCGGAGAAAGGCAACATTGACATCGCCTGCGTGGGAACTCCCGACCACATGCACGCGATGCAGGCGATGGCCGCCATGCGAGAGGGCTTACCGGTTTATGTGCAGAAGCCGCTTGCGCACGACATCCACGAGGTGCGCAAACTCACCGAGTACGCGCGCAAGAAGAATCTCGTCACCCAGATGGGAATACAGATTCACTCCAGCGCGGAATACAACACGGCGGTAAAACTGGTGCAGGACGGCGTGATCGGGAAGGTTACGGAAGTCCATGCGTGGAGCAGCAAGAAGTGGGGGGATATGGACCCATTCCCCGGCGGAAGCGACCCGGTGCCGCCCACGCTGAAGTGGGATCTCTGGCTGGGGAACGCCGCGGCGCGGCCCTTCATCAAGGGCTACTACCACCCTGGCAACTGGCGGAAGCGCGTGGATTTCGGAACGGCCACCTTCGGCGACATGGGCTGCCACATGTACGACCCGGTATTTTCCGCGCTGGATCTGACCGCTCCGATTTCGGTGAGAAGCGAAGGCGCCGCGCCGAACGCGGTGAACTGGCCGATCAATTCCATCATCCACTACACCTTCCCCGGCACGCGATTTACCGACAAAGCGACGGTGAATGTCACCTGGTATGACGGCGACGCGAAGCCGCCACAAGAGGTGCTGGAGCGCGCCGGCGTCGAGCGGCTCCCCAGGGAAGGCTCCATCACCTTCGGCACGAAGGGCGTCATGGTGCTGCCGCACATCGGCAAACCGCGGCTGCTGCCGGATGCGGATTTCGCCGATTTCAAAATGCCGGAGATCGAGCCGAAGAACCACTACTTCCAGTTCGTGGACGCGGTTCTCGGAACCACGCAAACATCAACCAAATTCGACTACTCGGGCCCGCTCACCGAGACCGTGCTGCTGGGGCCGCTGGCGCAGCATTTCCCCAAGACGACACTCGAATGGGATTCGAAGAAGATGCGCATCAAGAACATGAAGGAAGCGGATAAGTACATCCGGCGCAAGTACCGGAAGGGCTGGTCGGAGGCCGGGCTCTAACCAGACTTACACCTCGAATCGGATACGCACGGCGTACACAACGGAGCCAAGGTTCAGAGCCGAGGCTCCGTAGTTTTTTGGTGCCCGGCATCCCGGTTCAGCGCGGTATGGCCGATGACGCCATCGTCGGCCAGCCAGTGCGTGACGGCCGGCGGCTGGGGCCCGTTGTGAAATTCGCGAACGGCATCCTCCAGCGCCTTATCCGCCATGGTGACGCGCTGATGCTGGCGCATATGCTCCGCCCAGCTTTCAACAAGAAAACTTTCGAGATAGCGGCCAGGGTTCGCGGGATCCTCGAAGAGGCCCCAGCGAATGGCCCCATCACGGCGGCGGGTGGTTTCGAGCCGGCGCATGACGCGGAGAAACTCCTCCCTGCGATCGCGGCGGACACAATATTCCGTGGTGATGAGAACCGGCCCGCGATCCGGCTCGAAAGGCTCGACCACGGCGGGCTCGGGCCAATGCTGGGAGGGGAGCGATTCATGGTCCATCTCGGCGGGCAGCTTGAAGCGAAGCGCCACCGGGACGATCATCGCTACGCAGACAGCCGCCGCGAGAAAGGTGGCGCGGGTGCTGATGTGTTCCGCCACTACCCCCCAAATGGTGCTGCCAAGCGCCATGCCCCCCTGGAACAGGAAGATGTAGACCGAGAGGCCGCGCGCCCTCACCCAGGAAGGAAGCACCTGCTGAGCCGCGGTGTTGAAACTCGAAAGAATCGCGATCCAGCAGGCGCCGCCGGCAAGCAGCGTGAGAATCACGAAGAAGAAGCTCGAAAAATAGAAAAGCCCCAGGTTCACAAGCGCGAAAAGGATGGTGAACGCGGTAACCATCCGCTCGACGCCGGCCGCGCGGAACCGGGGGAGGATCGCGCCGGCCGCCACGGATCCGGTGCCGAGGGCGGTCAGCATGATGCCGTAGCCGGTGCTGCCCCGTTGGAGGTCTTCCTTGGCGAGAACCGGCAGCAGGCTCCAGAGCGCACTCGCGGGAATAACGAAGAGGAAAGTACGGAGCAGGACTCCATGCAGTTCGGGCGCGTAGCGAACGTACCGGACGCCGGCGATAATGGCGGTGACCACGCGCTCGGTTTTATCGCTCGAGACGGTGGCTTCGCGCTTCCAGCGGTAGACCACGACGACCACACCGATAAATGAGAGCGCGTTGAGGGTGAAGGCGGCCGCCGGGCTGGTGGCGGAAATCAAGAGCCCGCCGATCGCGGGGCCGATCGCCCGCGAGATGTTGTAGCCCATCGAGTTCAGGGCGATCGCCGCGGGGAGCTGCTTGCGAGGGACGAGTTCCGGCACGATGGCCTGCCAGGCGGGCGCGTTCACGGTAGCGCCAACGCCCAGGAGAAAGGTGAAAAGCAGGAGCGAATTAGGGCCGATCAGTCCGGACCAGGAGCAGGCGGCGAACACCGCCGCCACGATCGCCATCCAGGCCTGGGTGACCAGGAGCACCTTGCGCCGGTCGACGATATCGGCAAGCGCTCCGGCGGGAAGCCCCAGCAGCAACACCGGAACGTAGGTGGCCGTCTGCACGAGCGCCACGTAGAGCGGAGACGTGGTGAGCGAGGTCATCAGCCATGCCTCGCCGACGTTCTCGATCCACGTGCCGATGTTCGAACCCAGGGCGGCGAGCCAGAGCGCGCGAAAAACCGGGTGGGTTAGCGGATCCCACGCGCCGCCCGCGGCGGCTCCGCCGGATTTGGAAGATGGTTCGGTCGGGGATGCTTCAGACACCGTACAGAACCATCGTCGCACGGCCGGCAACGAAGGATACAGCCCAGGAATCCATTCCCGAAGGGTAAGTCCGGAGCAGCGGTATGAGGCCGCCCATACGGCAAATCCCGGTGTGCCGACACAGCCCGCCGGCCGTGACGGGAAAGACGCCGAAGACCCCTGGCAGCGTCTTTCCGCGCGGTCCCGCCCAGGCTATTGAGCGTACGGATGATAACCACCCGCTATATAGTTGTGCAGGTGCGAGATCGTCTCTTTCTGTTCGATCACGGTCCACTTAATCAGATCGCCGAGAGAAATGATGCCCACCACGGAGCCCCGGTCAATCACGGGCAGGTAGCGGGCACAACTCTCCGTGAGCAGAACCATGCAGCGGCTAATGGTGTCGTCAAGCGCCGCCTGGACGGCGATCTCCGCCAGAATCTCGGACACCTTCGTGTCCTGGGACCGGCGGCCCATTAGCATCACCTTGCGAGTGTAGTCGCGCTCCGAGATGATACCCATGGGTTTATCCCCGTCGAGGACAACCAGCGCGCCAATGCCATGTTCGGCCATCCGGGCAATCGCTTCATAAACGGTGGCATCCGGGCTAATGGTATGGACGGTCCAGCCCTTACTATCAAGCAAGGTGCGGACAGAGGCTTTAGAGTCGGACAACTGAGTCATCGATACATCCTCCTGGTCCTGAGATTGTATGCGAAGTCTCCGCCGGATGAAAGGGTAATCCGCCGGGAAAAGTGAAGTTTGAAGATACGCGGAGGGGTGACAGCTTAGGGCTTGGCGACGCAAGCCTTGAGGTTCTGGATATTCTTGCGGGCGAAATCGGCTTCCTCGAGATCCGGATTGAGTTCGAGCATGGCTTCAAACTGTTCGATCGCGGGCGCGCAGAGCTGGCGGTCGTTGGTGGCGACGGCTTGGCGGGCGTAGCTCAGCCCGAGTACGTAATGCGTGAAGGGGTCTTGGGAATCGTAGCGGAGAGCCTCCCGGCAAGCTTCGATCGCCTGGCCGAACTGGTCCAGCTTGCGCTGGGAATCACAGATGCCAAACCAGGCGAGGCTGCGGAGATCTTTCCAGATATCCTGCTGGGAAGCGCGCTGCCGCTTTCCCACGCCCGCGAGAAAGCCGAGGACGTAATAGTTGATATTACCGGCGAGTTTGCTGTTGAAATCCGAAAGTCGCAGATACTCCTGGTAAGAACCGACGGCGCTCTTGTAATCACCGCTCATCCGTTCGCTTTCCGCCAGCCAGAAGTGAGCTTCCCCGTTTTCGGGCGTAAGGTCAATGGCTTTGTTCGCGGATTGAACCCCTTCCGCGTAGATCTCCTTGCGGCAATAGGCCTGGGCTTGCAGATACCAGGCCATCGCATTGGATTTATCGCGCGTGGTCACGAGATTGAGCTGCCGGATCGCTTCGTCAAGATCGCCCACGTCCAGCAGCATGCCGGCATAGCTGGCGCGGGCTTCCATAAAATCCGGGTCAATCTCAATCGCTTTCTCGAAATAACGGCGGGCATTGGCCTGATCGTAAAGCGCGTTATAGGCACGCGCAAGATAAAGCGCCGCCCGGCTGTACTTCGGGTCAAGCAGTAACGCGCTTTGGAAATCGGCCACCGCCGCCCGGTAGTTCTTGGCGTAGCCCTTGTTGTATTTCTCCAGGCCGTCATCGAACTTCCGCTCCGCCGCGCGGTTGCGCTGCCGGGGAATGAGGATCTTGATGGTTACCGTTTTCTCCTGTCCGGGGTAGACCATCTCTTCGCGCGGCCCGTCGGGTTCGTAGCCCATCTTCACGGCCTTGACGGTGTGAATACCGGGCGTAAGACCGGGGATTCGGAGCGGCTCCGCCTTATTCACCAGACCGACGCTCTTTCCATTGACGAACACTTCCACGCCGTCGCGGTTCGTCTCAAAGACCAGCGCGCCGAACTTCGGAGCCGGCGCCTGGCCGAGCGCCTTGTTCGACGGAATGTAGGCGAGCAGCATATCCTTATCGAAGCTGCTGCGGTCCGCCGTGGGGTTCTGCTCTCCGCCAGTCGCCTCGCGCACGTTGCGGCGAACGTATTCCGCCAGTTCATCGGCGGTGACGATGCCGTCGGTGTTTTCGTCGGCTTCGCCTTCGAGCCCCTTCACCACGTAGTACGTAAAGACGCCGTGACCGCCGCCCCAATCCGGACTCTCAAAGCTTCGTTCGCGGTCGCGGCTCGCGGTGAGCGAAAACAGCGACTGAGAGAGATTCACGAGGCGGGCATTCAATTGGGCGCTATCCTCGGGCGCGATGATGCCGCTATGGCAGCTATCGGTAAGAAGCACCTTCCAGCGCGCCTTGATCTTGCCACCTATGGCCTCGCCGAGGTTTTGCATCGGGTAGCCGAACTTCGCCGGATCCTGCATGGAGAAATCGTATGGAGCCAGGTAGCCGGCGCCCTTGTACAGAAAACCATGACCGGCGAAGTAGATAAGCACGCGATCCTCGGGGCGAGCCACCGAGGGCAGCCACTCTTCGAGTTCACGCGTAATGTTTTCGAGCGTGGCCTGTTCTCCGATCAGCCGATGGACGTTTTCCGCGCGGAAGTTGCCGCCTTCCGGACTGATCAGCACGGAATAAATCGACTGAGCGTCTTTTTCGGCGTACTCCAACTGGAAGTTTTTCTCAAGGCGCGGATACGTGCCGACGCCCACGACCAGGGCGTAGCTCCGGGGAATCGTCAGCGTCTTGCCGGCGGCGTCCTCAACCTCCCGCGGCACGTCCTTTTCCACGCGAAGGTCGCGCTGTTGCGTGTTCGCGGGCTGCTGGGCCGCGGCGGTGAACACACCTAGCGCCAGGAGGGACAGCGCCG
>CAZXBZ010000057.1:0-12933 GCA_964639135.1 uncultured Solibacteraceae bacterium
GTTCAAATCCTTCCCCCGCAACCAACCTCCTCCCGTAAGCCCCTCCTGGCCGATAACGTTCAAAAATATAAAGACATTCAAATAAGCGGAAGCGAGGGCGGTGTGAATTCGCGGCGGCCCGTGGAACACCGTCACTCCGGCGAGACAACCGCGCGACGGACACCGGCAGCAGCTCTTTCACGGGTTTCTCAAGACGCTTTTGGGATGGCGGGAAAGCCCGCGGATCCGGCGGCTCATCGTCTTCAGTGCTTGTGAATCAGACGCCGGTGAAATGTCACCCTGGCGGGAGTTCGCCGGGTAAGCTTGTGTCGCTCATGTCCCTTTGTTGGCTCGGGCCTCCAAGTCCCGGCATTGCCCGAGCAATGTCTCAAATGACTCGGCCTCGACCGGCAACAATCCATCGTCCAGCATTCTCGCGTAATCCAAGGAAAGGCCAGCCAGCGCTGTCTCACTCGGAACCAGTCGCAGCCCGCCGGATACGGCCGCAACATAGTCGATCCACTCCCCAGCGGCGCTCTTCTCGGGGAAGAACATGGACTTGTGCCTGGCGACAGCAAGCGCGAGTGTTCGATCGAAAATTGCCGCAGCCGCCATGCCCGCGCGGTCCAGCCGAGTTAAATCATGCCAGTGCCGCGAAAACCGTTCCTCGCCGCGAAACTCGCCCTGCCGGCAGAATACATGAACCGCGGTGGCTTTCTCCCAGAAAGTCCGCTCCGGCCGCATGATCCTGACGGTCGCCGATGGGAAGGAAACACCCGTGACTTCGGGCGCCGCATCACAGGCGATCGAGCGAGACTCCCACGGATCGCCCGTGGAGCGAGCGCCAAACTCAAGCATGACCACAGGCCGTACATAGCCGGATCCCACCGCCAACGGTGCGTATTCGAACAATACCTTTTCGCCTTCCGTTGAAAGCGCACACGTCAGACCTTGATCCGTAAGAGCGGTGGAGATCCGCGGTATGACCTGCTCCGCAATCCAGACTGGCAAACGCGAACGGATCTCCTTGGTCCAGCGCTTCTCTTGACTGCGCGTTGCCGGTAACGGGTCGAGCCCGGGGCCCGACAGGCCGGGGGCCAGCGCCCAGATGTCGTAAGTAAGGTCAACGTCTTCAGAGAATCGGCTGATGATCTGGTATCCCTTGGACAACGACGAGCCACCTTTGAATACAAGGTGCTGGCCAAAAGGCGAATGGAACAGGACGTCGAGCAGCCAGACCAGCCAGACGTCTTTGTCTAGCAAGTGGAGTGGCCGTCCCGACGCCGCGGCGGCTACGGCCAGCGCTTCACGCCGATCAGCTACCGGCAGGCGGAGAAACGCTTCAGGCATGGTTCACGAGCCAGCTCACCTGCTCCGCCAGCCAGGCGGGCAACATCCGGCGCAGTTCCACGGCCGCGTTACGCTCCGATTCCGGCAGTCCGCCGCGCACGGCTTCGATCGCGTGCCTCGCCTGTTCGGGCCCCAGCCAGGCCAGTGCTCGAATCAGCGCGCCCGCCTTCCGTCCTGGGAGCGCCAATTGCCAGGCAGGGGCATGACGCAGCTCGATAACCTGATTGCCCAGTTTCAATTTTCGTGTTGGACCGGAGGTCAGATACACTTCGCGCACCGGAACTTGCGTCGTCAGGCCCAACTCATTAGCCTCTGCCGCTCCGTGGGGAACCACGCTCTCGCCACGTTGTTCAACAATGGCTTGCACAACAGCGGCTGGCTCGGGTGGCCGGACGCCAAAGCGCCCCTCGATCGGACGAACATAGAGTCCGCGGCCAACGCGCATGAGGCGGCCTCGCCGAACCAGACGCGACAGCGTTTGATCCACGGCCGCGCGAGTTCCCAGATGCAACAGTTCCTTTGCCGCCACGGGCGTCCCTTCAGGCGCCTTGCCAACATGATTGATCACGGCTTTCACGAGGGATTCCATATCTGTCAGAAGTTTAACATTTTTTCTGACAATCATGGACATACCGTAGCCGTGCAGTCCAGCTCTTGATTCCCTGCCACCCGCCCGTTTGGTTTACCCGATGCGGGGTCTGGCGCGGATTACCCGAACTCAGCGGCGTCTTACTCCCGGCCGTCACACCGTGGACAGCTCGCGGTACCGGCGTCGCCCGCCTGCACTTCTTTCAGTTCGTACAGTTCAGGGTGCTGCGTACCAGATGCACGAGGCATACCCGCACCAGCTTCCTTGAACTATGGATACCCGGCTTTGTTGATTGCGAGACCGCTTTTTTGCGCTTCCACGGCGTTGAGCGGGCCTTCGAAAGGATTGGTGAGGATTTTTTGCCGGTGTGACTTTTGTCACGGACCAAAATAGTCCGATTGCGTTAAACTACGAACATGGCTAATGAAGAACTAGACCTACGGCCGCTTCCGCCGCCACAGCGACACGGCCTCGTTTTCGGGACTTTTAACGCACTGAAGCTGAACGAGTCGTTTATCCTCATCAACGATCACGACCCGAATCCGCTGCGGATGCAGATGGACTTTCTGCATCATGGCGAAGTGGGCTGGGAGTACCTGGAAAGAGGGCCGGTTGATTATCGGATAAAGGTCACCCGGATTGCGGAAGCGAAGAAGCCGAAAGGGGCCGCGGAGGCGTCCGCCTAAAGACATCGCCGGACCCGTGTGCGGGCGGCGCTCGTCGCCCGCAATCTCCCGCTTCCAGTCATCTCAAAACTCCCAGTGTGCTGTTGCGCAGTGGCGGTCTCGCCCGCTTCATGACGTAACGCGCCGTCCTCTAAGCGTCCATCTTCACCTGTGACGCCAGAGCCCCCCCCTCAGTGCGCGCCCTCCACTTCATTTTTGGCCCTTATAATCAGGTCTTGCACGGGCGTCTTACGAGTTCGTCCGCCGGCTAAGGGTTTTCAACAATGACAGCAGATCCATTCCGCGCGCGTTATGAGGCGCTGATCGAGATCTCGGATTCGATTGCGGCTCATCAGAATCTGTCCGATCTGTTTCGGGTGCTATCGCCCTCTCTGGCGCGCCTGATCCCATTCGCGGGCCTGGGGCTGATGTTATACGACCCGGAACGCCGGGTGACAAAGGTGTATCAACTCGAATCTTCCATCTCCGCCGGACTGCCACTGGAACGCGAGTTTGCGGCCGGAGAGACTCCCACGGCGCAAGTGCTCGAAAGCGGAGAACCGCTTTATCTGGCGGACATCGAGCAAGAAACCCGTTTCCCGGTTGTAATGGCGTTGCTCCTCGAAAGCGGGGTACACAGCTATTGCGCGCTGCCTCTGGTTACGGAGCGGCGGCAGCTTGGCAGCCTGGCGTTTGGATCCGCCGGAAAAAACGCCTACAGCGCCGATGATATCGTCTTCATGAGCCAAGTAGCCCGGCAGGTGGCCGTGGCCGTCGAGAATACACTCAACTACGAGGCCGCGGCGAATCTGCGAGCGGAACTGGCTCAGGAGCGGGACCGCCTCCAATTACTGCTGGATGTGAACAACGCGGTGGTGGCGCGGCTCGACATGGAATCGCTTTTCGAGGCGATTTCCGGCACGCTCCGGCAAACCTTGAACGTGGAGTTCGCGAGTCTCACGCTTTGGGATCCGGAAACCCGCCAGCTTCGGAGGCACGCCCTCGATCTGGAAGGTTCCAATCAGACCGGCGGCCAGGACGCACTGGTTCCGGTCGATGGCACGCCGGCGGGCGAAGCATTTCTGAAACGCAAAACGGTTCTGATGCGGCGCGAGGATTTGGCGGGCGCGGCATACCCGTTTATGCAATCCCTGATCGAGCAGGGTTACCAATGCACCTGCTCCATCCCTTTGATCTCTGGCAACCGGGCGCTGGGAACGCTGAACGCCGCCACCCGGCGGGAGGGCATGGCACGGGAGAAAGTGGCACTGCTCGAACAGGTGGCCGTGCAGATCGCGATTGCGCTCGACAACGCGGAAGCGTATCACCGCATCGAAGAACTCAATGCCCGCCTGGCGGAAGAGAAGCTTTACCTCAAGGACGAAATTCGCGGCAACTATTTCTTCGAGGAGATGGTGGGCCGGAGCCCAGCCATCGCCGCCGTGCTTCGGCAGGTGGAGACGGTGGCCCCATCGGACTCCACGGTGCTCATTTACGGTGAAACCGGGACCGGAAAGGAACTGGTCGCCCGGGCGATTCACAACCTGAGCACGCGCCACCGTAACGCGTTCGTCAAGGTGAACTGTGCCGCCATTCCAACGGGGCTGCTTGAGAGCGAGATGTTCGGACACGAGAAAGGTGCGTTTACGGGAGCGATCGCGCAGCGCGCCGGGCGCTTTGAACTGGCGCATCGCGGCACGATTTTTCTGGATGAAATCGGCGATATTCCTTTGGAGCTTCAGCCCAAGCTGCTGCACGTTCTTCAGGAACGTGAGTTTGAGCGGCTCGGCAGCGGGCGAACCCTGCGGGTGGACGTTCGGTTGGTGGCGGCCACCCATACGGATCTGCCGCGAATGGTTGAGGAGAAAACATTCCGGGCGGACCTCTACTACCGTCTGAACGTTTTCCCGATCATCGTTCCCCCTCTGCGAGAGCGGCGGGAGGACATCCCGCTGCTGGTGAGCTACTTCGCGCAGCAGTTCGCGGCACGGATGGGTAAGGAGATCCGCGCGATCCCTTCCGAGTCCATGGAGCGCCTGGTCCGCTACCCGTGGCCCGGCAACATACGGGAGTTACAAAACCTGGTGGAACGGGCGGTCATTCTTTCCACCGACGCCACTCTGAAGATCCCGCTTGAAGTGCTCCAGACAAACCGGGATCCCGCGGGAAACTCCGGCACACTGGAAGAGGCGGAACGCAACCACATTCTGCAAGCCCTGGGCGAGAGCAACTGGGTACTTGCGGGCCCGAACGGGGCGGCCGCGAAGCTCGGGCTGAAGCGATCCACACTCCAATTCCGCATGAAGAAGCTCGGCATCGTTCGCCCACAATAGCCATTCCACTGCCAGCATATTGGCACTCGCTGCCGATGCCTCGGCGGACGCTTCGGCACTCCAGCCCTTCACGCTCCATCAATCTTCAATCATTGCAACCGGATACGAAGCCTCGCGAGCGAATCACGGTTTGGCAAGCGCCGTGCCCTATCCAATGCGGGAGTGACGGAATGCGATGGTGAGGATCACCTTGGACGACGATGGAGGCACGCTCCATTTGAAACTGGAAGGCCGCCTGGCCGGTGCCTGGGTCGCGGAACTGGAGGAGTGCTGGCGATCGTACTCCGCGCGGGCGCCGCACAAGACGCTCGAAGTGGACCTGACGAATACCCAATCCGTGGATCTGGCGGGCAAGTATCTGCTTGCGCTGATGCACCGGCACGGAGCCAGGATTGTCGCTCGGACCCCGTATATGAACGCGGTGGCGGAAGAAATCCTGAGCATTAGCGCGGGTTACGGATCCCCAGCCGCTGAAAAGCGAGCGGAAGGAAGCGAGCAATGAGCGGATTCTTTGCGCGGCCTATATCTGGGCCGGGGGAACCGGCATGCGGAATGCGGCGTTCCCACAAAAACAACATACGAATCATGGCAAGCCCGGGCGCAGGCGGCAAGCTCCACCGTTTGCTGGCGGTGCTGGTGGCCTGCGCCACGATGTCGGCACAGGTAACCGCGCCAGTCTCCTCGCAAGATGCGCCGGTCAGGATCGATCTGGCGAGTGTCGTTCATCTGGCGCGAGACCGGAATTTGCAGGTCAGGGCAGCCCAGGAGGGCATCCATGCCGCGCGGGAGAAGGTGGGGCAGGCCATGGCGTTGCGTTTCGGACGCGTTGGAGTGGAGGCCGCCTATCTGCGGCTCAATGACGACATCGCCATCAGTTCTCCCCCGGTTGAATTACCCATCCTGGGCGGCCTCACGGTGCCCGTCCCGAAAGTAATGCTTGCCCCCCGGGACCACGTGCGGGCGCGGCTGGAGGCGGGGTTGCCGCTCTTCACCGGAGGGAAAATTACGAACGCGGTCGCCCAGGCTCGCGCCGGCGAAAAGGCGGCAAGGGCTCTGAGCGGGGATACCGAGGCGGCCGCGATCTTTCAAGCGGGCCAGCTCTATCTGGGCACGTTATTGGGGCGAGAAGTGCTCCATTTGAACGAGAGTGCATTACAGTCTTACCGGCGGCACCTCGATGAGGCGCGGACCGCGTACCGGCTGGGCGTTGTGGCGAACTACGACGTGATTCGCGCGGAAGCCGCCGTGGCGGAACAAGAGAAACGGCTCACCGAAGCACAAAACCGCGTGGATGTGACCGAGGCCGCGCTTCGAACCGTTCTGGACCTTGGGGAGGATGTTCGTCTCGATATTTCCGGAGATTTATTCCAGCCCCCCGCTCCGCCCGCGCTGGCGGATGCACAAGCGGCTGCGATGGAGGGCCACCCTGGCTTGACGGCCTTGCGGCACAAGGTGGAAGCGCTTGAGCGGGCGCAAAGGATGGAAACAGCGAGCTACTTGCCGCAAGTGGCCGCCGTGGCGGCTAAGGAAACCGTGACGCACAAACTGGCCCATACGGACCCCACCTGGTTCGCGGGCGTGCAAGCCACATGGAACTTGTTCGAGGGCGGCGCGCGGCGAGCCAGGGTTGCCGAAAAGGCCTCCGAGGCCGCGCGAACCCGCATCGAACTGCACCACGCCGAGAGCCAGGTCCGGCTGGCCGTCCGAAGCTCGCTGCTCGATTACGAATCGCGGAAGAGCGCGCTTGAATCCGCCCGCAAGGCCGCGGAATTAGCACGAGAAAGTTTGCGGCTGGCTGAAAAGCGCTTCAGCGTGGGGACCGGCGCGAGCCTTGAGGTGCTGGATGCGAACGTGGCGCTGACAGCCGCGGAGACCGGAGTGCGGAACTCGCTCTACCAAATGACCGTGGCGTACCTGGAACTATACCGTCATACCGGCGATATCGCGGAAGCCGCCTTGAGGATACAAAAATGAAGAGACAACAAAAACTGTGGATTGCCGCGGGCTGCGGCGTGCTGTTACTGGCGATATCCGTGCCACTGGTCAGCCGGGCCTTCGGGGGCTCCGCGCCGAAGGAAGAACTGATTGAAGCGACGCTTGAACGCGACGAGGTGGATGTTTCCTCAAAGGTCCCGGGACGCATCGTCGAAATGCTGGTGGAAGAAGGCAGCCCGGTGCGTGCTGGCCAGCTTCTGGCCCGTATCGGCTCCCAGGAAATCGACGCCCGCGTGGCACAGGCCTCCGGAGCGTATGAGGCGGCAATGGCCAGGCGGCAACAGGCGCTACGAGGGCTGGAGTTGCAACGGCTCACCGTAACCAGCCAGATTCAACAGGCCGAGGCTTCGTACCACGCCGCCAAGGCGCGGCTCGACATGGCTCTCGCCGGCGCTCGCGCGCAAGAGGTGCTGCAAGCCGAAAAGGCATTTGAGCAGGCCTCGGCCGCCTACGATACCGCCGATACCACCTACGGCCGCTATAAAGGTCTCTTCAAGGAAGGCGTGATCCCCGAGCAGACTGAAAACGAAGTTCGACTGCGATACCTCTCGGCGAAGGCCCAGAAGGAAGCCGCGGCGGCGCGGCTCGACATGGTTCGCGAAGGCGCTCGAAAAGAAGAAGTAGAACAAGCGCGTCAGGGAGTGGCCGCCGCGGAAGCCACCTTGAAGCTGGCGCGAGACGGCGCGCTGCAAGTGCCCATCCGCGAGCAGGAAGCCACCGCCGCATTGCATCAGGCGGAGGCTTTAAGGGGACAACTCGAGGAAGCGCGGGTGTATCAATCCGAAACGCGCATCACCGCTCCCGTGGATGGCTACGTATCGCTCCGGATCATGGAGGCGGGGGAGATGGCGGCCGCGGGCGCACCCATCCTGACGCTGGTCGGCAACTCGAGCTTCAAGGTGAAGGTCTACACCGATGAAACCAAGTTCGGGCACTTACAGCTAGACGGCCCGGTCAAGGTTATGATTCCGGCGCTGGCCGGAGCCGAATTTGACGGCAGAATTATCCGGATCTCACCATCAGCGGCCTTCGCCACGAGAAGGGCCACGAACGAACAGAATTCATTTGATGTGCGGGCTCTTCAGATTGTCGTTGAAGTCACAAGCGCCGATGCGAGGTTGCGTCATGGGATGACGGCCAGGGTGAAGCTCGCTTCCATGGAGAACTAAGATGGCGGCATTCCTTGAGATTGTTCTTCGCGAGTGGCGATCGCTGAGACGGGAAGCGCGGCTGACGGTTCTCGCGGTCGCCGGGCCCCTGGCCTTCGCCCTTGTTGTCGGCGCGGTGTATTCGCCGAAGAAGGTGACGGGCCTCGCGGTCACCATCGTTGACCAGGATGCGAGCGCGCTTTCCCGCGAGCTGACGCGCGCCATCCTGGCCACCGAACCCTTCGTACTGGGGCAGTATGCCGATTCGCCCGGCGAGTTTGAGCGCCTCGCCGCCGAGGGCCGTTCGGGAATTTGTTTTGTGTTTCCGCGCGGCTTCGCGAAGGACGTCAAGGCCGGCAGGGGAGGCGCGGTCGCCGTGCTGGTTGACGGAACAAACGTGCTGGCCACCAACGCGGCCGTGAACGGGGCGAGCGCGGTGCTGGGAACCTATTCCATCGGGGTGAGCATCCAGGGCCTTGAGCGGCGCGGGTACGGGCCCTCGGCGCGGGCGATGGCAATGCCCATCGCGCAAGAAACACGCACCTTGTTCAACCCCGCTCTCGATTCGAACTACGCGAACTTCCTGGTGCTGGGGATGATCGCGATCCCCATCCAGCTCGCGGCCTTGCTGGCTGTCTGCCGGGCGGGCGCGCGCGAATTCACGCTGGCTTCGGCCGGGCTGCCTGAGCTTTCGAGCAACGTTTTCGTGGTTGCCGGGGCGAAGTGCGCGGCGTACGTGGCGATCTTATGGCCCGCCTCCTGGCTTACCATCCGATGCACGCAATGGTGGTTTGGGATTCCGATGCGGGGGTCCGAATGGATGCTCGCGGCGCTGTTGCTATGGTTCGTGACCAGCATGGCCGGGCTGGGCTTCGCCGTCTCCTGCTTTGTGAAGGAGGCCGTGTTCGCCTCCGAGATCTGCGCCGCCATCACGATGCCGAATTTTCTGATCTCCGGCTTCACCTGGCCTGCATTCGGCATGCCCCGGGCGCTCGAGATCGCCGCCTACCTGCTGCCGATGAATCCGTTTGCTCTCGCGCTGCGAAAGATCACTCTCATGGATGCCGGCTTGAGTGACCTCACGCGAGAGATTCTGCAGTTGGGCTGCTGGTCAGCCGTGGCGGGTCTGGCCGCGCTGGTAGGGGCACAAATGCTTCTGGGCGCCGGGAAGAATGAGAGGCTGCACTCATGAGCGCCTGGCGGACGCATTTTCGCCGTGAACTGCGGCGCTTACTCAAGGACCGGCGGATCCTGGCCACCATGCTGGGCGGGCCGTTCCTCTACGCTTTCCTGTTCGGGGGTGTCTACCAGAAGGGCAGAATCGGCGAGATTCCGATCGTGATCGTGGACGAGGACCATACGGCCCTCTCTCGCGATCTTTCGCGGGCTCTCCTCGCGAACGAAGCGCTCTCCCTGGCCTTCCACGGCAATTCGATCGCGGACTTTCACGATGCCGCGAAGCGCGAGCTCGCCTACGCCGCCGTCGTCATTCCGAAGGGTTTCGAGAAAGATACACGCGCGGGCAGGCAGGCAAAGGTCGCGGTAGTGCTTGACGGCGGCAATGTCCTCATCGGAAACATGGTGTCGCGCGCGATCGCGCGGACGACGGCCACCTACCGCGCGGCGGCACAGGCGAAGCGCTTCATGTCCCATGGCATGCCGAGAGCCGCCGCGGAAGCCGCGGCGCTGCCGATCCGTCCGGAAGTGCGAGTGCTTTTCAACCCAGCCAGCCACTACAGTTATTTCATCCTTGTCGGGCTGGTGCTGATGGCTCTGCAGCAGGTGACCCGCATCGGCGCGGCCATCTCGCTCAGCCTCGACAGGGAGCCGGAAACTCGCCGCGAACTGGCCGCTATCGGCGGCGGCGTGGGAACCTTCTTCACGGCGAAACTGGCTGCCACCGCGACCGCGGCGCTGCCGATCGCCTTTGTGGCCATCCGAATCCCTTTTGACCTGTTCGGTAGCCCGTTTGGTGGCGACTGGTTTCTGGCCTATGGAATCCTTACGCTCTTCGTGCTGATGCAAATCCTGGCCGGGTACGGAATTTCGGGAATCTGCGGCTCCGCGACATTCTCGCTGCATGTGCTGCTGTTTGCTTCCGTTCCACTCTTCGCCTTGGCCGGGTTCACGTGGCCGGCCTATGCGATGCCGGAGTGGCTGCAAACCGTCAGTTGGCTCATACCGCTGACACACATTACGACCGTGTTCCGGAAGATCTCTCTGATGGGAGCCGGCCCCGGTGTTCTGTGGCCGCACTTGGCCGTGCTGCTCGCGTGGTTCCCGATCACCCTTGTTTGGGGATACTGGGGCGTAAAACGCCAGACATCCCTTCGAGGATGAAGAACGGTCTCGTCACTCTGGCGAAGGCGATTGCGAGCTCGGACGTAAACGCGCGACGGAGGGAGAGAACGCATTAGTCAGCGGGAGCCGCTAGAGGGATTTTTCGGCGAGCTCGCCGACGATGGGCAATGCCAGTTTCTCGTTCTCGTTCGCCTTCGTCATCATGTAGGCGCCAGCGGCGATAATCACAAGCTCCGCGAGCTTGAAGGCCAGCTTGAGCGCCCAGCCGGGCGCATCGTGAAACGAGCCGAGCATCGAGGCATGCAGAAGCGGCGAGATCACGCGATCCGCCAGCAGCCAGGCCACGAAAAGGTAAAGGCCCTGGAACGCGTGAAAGCGAATCACCGGCTTCTGGCGGAAGCGCGCGGCCGCGAGCACGATGATGGCGGCGATCCAGCCTACGATCGGGATATAACACAGGATGACGGAGGTCCGGTCTGAAACCCCGTCCGTGGCGCCGGTAAAGGCGCGGGGTATCTTGACGGGTTGCTTTGTGCCGCATCGCGTGCAATAAGCATCCGTGTCGCGCACCTGATTCCCGCAATGGCTGCAGTACGGCATCGCCACGCTCGGCCCTCCCAAACCAGGATACGTAATCGATCGTTGAGAAGTTCACGAATCGCGTCTGGCGAAGCGCCGGAAGAGCGGCCCTGGGCTTTCGCGCGCAAGAGTTTGCTAGGATACGCCAATGATGTTCGTCCGTGCCACACTCTCACTGCTGGTTTTCTGGGGCCTGGCAACCGGTCTGCTTGCGGGGGAACTCAACATCTACTTTATCGACGTCGATGGCGGACAGGCGACGCTGTTCGTTTCGGATAAAGGCGAATCCCTGCTGGTGGACGCGGGCTGGGCCGGCCATGATTACCGTGATGCCAAGAAGATTGCCGCCGCGGCAAGGGACGCCGGGGTAAATCGCATCGATTGGATGCTCACCACGCACTACCACGCCGACCACGTGGGCGGCGTGCCACAACTCGCCGAGACACTGCCCGTCGTCACCTTTCTCGACCACGGCGCGAATACCGAGGCATCCCCGGGCGTCGTCAGGCAGTACGAACTGTATCGCGCCGTGCGTAAAAAGGGCGCTCACCGGGTGCTCAAGGCCGGGGACAGCCTGGCTTTCGGGAGCGGGATGCTTCATGTTGTCTCCGCGCGCAAGGAACTGATAGCGGTTCCGCTCAAAGCCGCGGGCGCCGGAACGCATTCAGCGGGCTGCGATCACGTTGAAACCAGACCGGGAGACGGCGGCGAAAACGAGATGTCGATTGGATTCGTTCTCGATTTTGGCCGCTTCCGTGTGCTCGATCTCGCGGACTTGCTGTGGAACGAGGAAGGCGCGCTGGTATGCCCGTTGAACAAACTTGGGAATATCGATCTCTACTATTCGACCCACCACGGCTCCAAGCCCTCGGGCAACCCGGTAATGCTGAACGCCATCCGTCCGCGAGTAGCCATCCTGGGCAACGGGGCGAAAAAGGGCGGCGACCCGGAGCGCTGGAACATGGTGAAGGCGGTTCCAACGATTGTCGATCGCTGGCAACTCCAAAAGAGCGTTCACGACGGCGGGGCGCACAACGTAGCCGACGAAAAAATAGCCAGCCTCGCTCCGCAAGCGGCTCCCGAGTGGATCAAGGTGACAGCGCGGAAAAACGGATCGTTTACGGTGAGCAACAGCCGCAACGGACTTTCGACGACATACGGACCACGCCGCTAAAATAGTCGATGGCCCGGAAATCCCGGCGTCGCATTTTTCATGACCATACCCGGCGTTCCCTACTTCCTCTTTCTGGGGATGGTGTTCTTTGCCTACTGGCCGCTCTCGCGGTGGAAGGCACTGTCGCTGGGCGTTATCCTTTTCGCAAACTACCTGTTCTATTCGCGCTACGACCTCGCTTATCTCTTTCTGATCCCCGCCGCATCGACGGTGGATTTTCTGCTGGGGCTTTGGCTGGAGCGCTCGAAAACCTCCTGGCTCCGGCGCGTGCTGGTAAGCGCGAGTATCGGAATGAACCTCGGCCTGCTCGCGAGCATCCGCTACACGGGCCACGCCCTCTCCGCGCTGGAGCCCGTAACCGGAGCGGTATTCCCCGGCTATACGGTGGTCCTGCCACTGGGGCTTTCGTTTTATGTGTTTCAGGCGCTTACCTACACCATCGATATCTACCGCCGGGACGCGCGGGCGACCACCAGCTACCTGACGCATTTGGCCGCCGTCTCATTTTTCCCCACGATTTTGGCCGGCCCCATCACGCGGGTGAGTTCGCTGGTCACGCAACTCTCCCGCCAGAATCTGGCTTTCGCCGAAAGCAATACCGCGAAGGCTTTCTTCCTGATAGGCCTTGGCGTCGCGAAGAAAATGTTGATCGCCGATTACCTCGGTGAGAACCTCGTCAATCGGATTTTCGACTTCCCCACGCTCTACAGCGCGTTTGAAGTGGCGCTGGGAGTGATCGGGTACGCCTTTCAGCTCTACTACGATTTTTCTGGATATACGGACATCGCCCTTGGCTCGGCGATGCTGCTGGGTATCCAAC
>CAZXBZ010000058.1:0-12852 GCA_964639135.1 uncultured Solibacteraceae bacterium
CCCCACCACGGATACGGCGCGGATCCTCTATAAAGGCCAGTCGATTGAGATGAAGCTGGTCATCTCCGCGAGTGGCGCCCGCTACACGGGCGGAGGCTGGCAGTGGTGGACGAAGGGCCTGACGGAAGGCTCGCTGGCGCCCCTTGCCCCGGGCGAAGACATTGCGTCGTCAAGCAGCATCATCTGCACCGCTGAAACCGGCGACGGGAAATAGTACGCCAAGACTCCCCGGCCCATCAACGCCGTCATCACGCCCCGCCGCGGCCGCCCGCTCAATTGCCAAGCTGCGCCTGAGAAGCGAACCTCAAGGCTACAATGGTGTGCGGCATGGCTGTCCGGCGATTCGAGATAGGTATCGGAGTGGCGCTTGCGCTTCTCGTGTTCGTCACGCATGCGCTTAGCCCGGTTTCACAGCCGTACGATTCCCGATGGACAATCCACACCGCCACGAGCCTGATTCATCAGGGAAATTTCGACCTGGACGAATATCTACCGCTGCTTGAAGCGGAAGACTTTTATCACATCGAGTGTGTATTCCCCGACGGATCGCGCATCCGGCGGGTGTATAGCGCCGGCGATTGCAAGGGCGGCCACTTTTATCACTTCTACCCGCTGGGCATGCCGCTGCTCGTCGCGCCAGCGGTGACCGCACTGGAGTTCGGCACACGCATGGCGCAACCGGCACTGGGCGAGTGGGGTGAACGGCATCTGAGAACGGATATCCACCAGGAATTTCTGCGGGGCGACCTGATCGGCGCTTCGCAACTGGTGGAGCTGCTCATCGCCTCGTTCGTCATCGCGCTGACGGCGGGGTTATTCTACGCGCTTGCGCGCGCATGGCTCCCGCGATGGCCGGCGGCCTTACTCACGCTGCTCTTGGCGTTCGGGAGCCCGGCGTGGTCCACCGGCAGCCGGGCGCTGTGGATGCACGGCGTCTCCATGCTGCTTCTCACGGCCGGCCTGCTGGCGGCGCGGGCCGCGCGGAACGGCGCGCGATGGCCTTGGGTGGCGGCGGGCGCGGCGCTGAGCTTCGCCGTTTTCGTGCGGCCTACAAATATCGTGCCGCTCGCGGCGGTGGGACTTTGGGTTTTGTGGCGTTATCGGACGCGCACCACCTGGTTTGTCCTTGGCGGAGCGCCGGTGTTCGTGCTGTTCGCCGCGCTGCACCTTAGCGTGTACCACGCCCTGATTCCCGCGTATTCACGGATCGAGCGCACGGATGAAGCGGGATTATCCCTTGGGCCGCACGTACCAGAAGCTCTGCTGGGGAACCTGGTAAGCCCTTCGCGCGGTTTGCTGATCTACCTGCCGCTGGTATTGTTCTCGGCATGGGGTTTACGGCTATGGTGGCGGGATGGGAAGAACCGCGATTGGGCGGTGCTGCTCCTGGGAATTTTCATGGGGCACTATCTGCTAATCAGCTTCTACGAGGATTGGTATGGGGGCCACGGGTATGGCCCGCGGTACTTTGCGGACATCACCCCCGTTCTGCTGCTCCCCCTTGCCGCTTGTCTTGCGCGTCCCTGGCGCCTCCGCTGGGCCATCCCGTTCGTGCTTTGCGCCGCGGTCAGCGTCTTTATGCACTCGCGGGGCGCGTGGTGTAACGAGTGCATGCGATGGGACAGTGAACCTCAAGAGATCCGCGAGAGTGAATGGCGGTTGTGGGATTGGCGAGACCCCATGTTTCTGCGCGGCCTGCGCGAACCTTAGACGCCGGCCGGCGGGGTTAGCGGAAGAAGCCCCGGCGCGGCAGGCGCAGTAATTCTTTTTCGTTGAAATCCATATCTTCGATGGGTGTGGGCGAGATGGGCCGCTCGAGATTAAAACGATCCAGCCCCGCGAGGCTGCTGGAGCGCCGGGCGGCGAATTCCGGCATGGGGCGGCCGGTGAATCGCCAGTAGAGCGGCGACGATTCAAGAGGCTGATACGCCAGCCAGGCAGCCTCGCGGATGACGCCGGCGGACGAGAGGAGCACGGCGAACGCAAGAACGGGCCGCCGCCAGCGCATGGCCGCAAGCCGGGGAGCGGCACAGGCGAAAAGGACCACCGTGGGCAGCAGCATGCCGCGCATCGTGTAGTTGTTCAGCCCGATCGACGCCACGAAGAGCGTACTCCCAAAGAAAGCCAGCGAACCTCGCATCGCCCGGTCCCGCCAGACAAGAAGCGGGAGGAACGCGAACTCCAGCGCCAGCACGCCGGCCAAAAATACCAGCATCGGCCACGGCTGGGGCCAGGCCAATTGAAACGCGGGCCCCCAGGGGCGTCCGAAGAAAAGGAACGCCGGGGCAAGCGCGACGGCCAGCAGCACAAAACCCAGCCCGTTCGCGAGCAGGCGGATGCCGATTCTCCAGAGCGCCCTTGGAGCCACGAAGGGGAGGCTCACCAGCACGAATACGCTCGAATAAAAGGCGCTCAGCAGCAGCAAGCCGAGAACAAATGGCTTCCGCCAGCGATGCTTCCAGCGGGCTTGGACCAGCAACAGATAGCTCACGAGCAGTAACCATAGGCCGAGGGCGTGATGCACGGCCCACCAGACGGCGGTGTAAACGGCGGAGATCTCCCGCCACTCGCCGAACCAGTGGCGGTACCAATGCTCACTGTGATCGAACAAGCGGGGCAGTGTGGTAAGCCAGTCAAGACCCGCGAAGAAGGTCATCAGGAATAGAAACGCCAGCGCCGTCCTTGAGTCGCGGAAGAAGCGCGAAGCAAACTCGTGGAGCGCACCGGCCAGCAGGACATGATAGAAGAGATTGCCGAGAAGAATACACTCTTTCAGCGTCAGGAACGGCAGGGCAAAATGGAGCCAGGCCCAGGGCAGGAACGCCGCGTAGTAGTGGGAAAACAGGTACTCCGGGTTGGAGGGGTGCGACAGCGGATACCTCGGCGAATGCGCCAGGCTCATCATCTCGGCGAGACGGCCGTGGTCGTCGCCCGTCGCCAGAATCCGGGCGTCGGGGATGCGCTGGAGCAAGTAAGGCAGCCGGGGCGCCGTGAGCAAAATCAGCCACGCCGCCAGCAGCGCGAACGCAAGGCGCGGCAGTGCGATTCGGGCTGGCCGCCAGCGCACGCCGCGCATCAGCGCGTAACCGGCGGCAAGCCCGAGAGGCCATACGAAAAGCACCGCCGCCGCCCGCATCTCGAAAGCGTTGAGGACGGCCATGGATAGCAGGTTCGCCATGCCGATGATCGCGATCGCGGTACTGAATGGCGCCCGATTCACGAAACGAGTGTAACATCCGGGATCGGCGGAACCAGCGCGCGAATACACCACGGACAAGAACCGCGTTGCGCGTGACGGGACGCTCCAAGAGAGACCGATTCCAGTACTGGAGCGGCCTTTCCGCGCCACTATCCGTATAATGAAACCTTTCGGCGAAAGGGCGGAGACGCGTTGGCGACTAGCGAGAGACAGTGGATCATTGGCGCGGGGGTAACGGGGCTGGCGGCGTCCCTGACGTCGGGGGTAAGCGCGATCGAAGCGGGCGAGGTAGCGGGCGGAATCTGCCGAACTTACACCGCGGGAGGTTACCGCTTTGAAAACGGCGGAGGGCACTGGATCTTCGGCGGAGACCCGATCCTCAACCGTTTTCTGGACCGGCTCACTCCCATGCGGGATTACCGGCGTATTTCCTCGGTCTGGCTGCCGGAATTGGAGCGGCTGGTTCCCTACCCCATCCAGCACAACCTGCGCGCGCTGCCCCGGGAGCTGGGCCGAACGATCCTCGACGAAATGAAGCAAGCGCCTCAAGAGCGCTCCGAGGTGCTTGGCGAATGGCTGCGGGAAAGCTTCGGCAAGACGCTTTATGAACTCTTTTTCGGGCCGTTCCATGATCTCTACACCGCTGGCCACACCGATAAGATTGCCGTACAGGACGTCTTCAAGACCCCTCTCGATTTGAGAGCGGTGGAGCAAGGCCTTTCGGGCGCCGCGCCGGACACTGGATATAACCAGCGCTTTCGCTACCCCGAGAAGGGCCTGGACGCACTTGCCGAAGCGCTGGCGCGACAGGGCGATATCCGGCTGAACTCACGCGTGGTCGCGATCGACAGCCTGGCGCGAGAGATGCACCTGGATCACGGCGATCCCGTGCCCTACGACAACGCGGTTTCCACGCTGCCGCTGGACGAGATGCTCTCGCTGACGAAACTCCATGTGGATGCGGAGCCCGGCATCCGCACGGCCGTACTGGTGCTGAATATCGGCGGCGAAAAGGGCGAGCGGCTGCCGCCGGACCACTGGCTCTACGTCCCGGCAAGCCGCGCCGGCTTCCATCGCGTGGGCGTGTATACAAACGTGGACGCGTTGTTCGCGCCGCGGGAAGACACGGCTCTCGCGAGCTTTTACGTCGAGCGCGCCTACCCGGCCGGCATGCGCCCAAGCGACGGCGATGTGGACCGATACACACGCGAGACGATTCATGAGTTGCGGGAATGGGGCTGGCTGAAGGAAGCGGAAGTGGTAAGCCCAAGCTGGGTGGAGACGGCCTACACGTGGAGCCGCCCGCGTTCGAAGTGGCGCGAGCAAGCGAGCGAAGCTCTGCGAAACGCTGGCATCCTGATGACCGGCCGTTACGGAAAGTGGCGCTTCCAGGGCATCGCCGATTCCCTTCGGGATGGATTTTGCGCGGGGGCCGCGCTGCGCCCGATTTCCGGAGCCTCTGGGTGACGCGATGACGAGCGGATTTCCCGAGCTTCCCGCGCTCCGCGACGCCGCCGTGCCGGATGTCGTCGTCGTGATGCCCGCCTACAACGAAGCCGGCTGCATCGAGGAGGTGGCGCGCGAGTGGACGGCGGCGGTGGGCCACCTGATCGTGGTGAACGACGGCTCGCGCGACGCCACCGGAGAAACCCTCGACCGGCTCGCCGCTGAGCTTCCGCTGCTGCGGGTGATCCACCAGGAGAACGCGGGACATGGCCCGGCGCTTCTTACGGGCTACCGCGCCGCGCTCGATTCGGGCACGCCCTGGATCTTCCAAACCGACAGCGACGGCCAGTTTCGCGCGGAGGATTTCTTTCTGCTGTGGGAGAAACGCGCGCAAAGCGATTTTCTGGCCGGGCAGCGTCTTACGCGCAACGACCACCCGGCGCGGATCTGGCTAAGCGGGATTCATGCAAAGATTCTGCGCGCGCTGTTCGGCGTTTCGCTCGCGGATCCGAACGTGCCGTATCGCCTCATGCGCGCCGAGGCACTGCGCGGCTACCTCGCCCGGATTCCCGAGGGGACGTTCGCGCCGAACGTGATGCTCTCCGTACTTGCGGCGCGGGACGGGCACGAACTCGGCTTTGTACCGGTAAGCCACCGGGCGCGGCGGACCGGCGTGGTTTCCATCCGGGGCTGGAAGACGCTTCGCATCGGGCGGCTGGTCCTCGGGCAGCTTCTCGCTTTCCGCCGGAAACTGCGCGAGGAAGAACGACGAAGGAACGAGCGAAGATCGCAAGAATGAGGCGATCCACCGGCACTGCACTGCTGCGGGCGATGCGGCCTCCGCACTGGCTAAAGAACGGCTTCGTACTCGCTCCGCTAATTTTCTCGCGTGCTTTTCACGATACCGGCGCCGTGGCCGCGACGGCTTGGGTTGTGCTCGTGTTTTGCCTGCTGGCCTCGGCCTGTTACCTGTGGAACGACTACAGGGACGCCGCGCGGGACCGCGAACACGCGGGAAAACGCAAAAGGCCGATGGCATCCGGCGGGCTTGGCCCAGGGACGGCCCTATCCTCCGCCGCGGGGCTTGCGGCAGTGGCCGCGCTCCTGCTGCTTAAAGCGCCGGAAGCCGCTCCCTACGCCGCTCTCTATGCCGCAATCAACATCGGATACTCGGCCGGACTCAAACATGTTCCATGGCTGGACCTGTTGCTGCTGACATCCGGCTATCTGCTCCGTGTTTTCGCGGGAGCGGCGGCAATCCATGTCGCACCATCCGCCTGGATGCTGAGCGCCACCTTCGCGCTGGCGCTTTTTCTGGCCGCGCTCAAGCGGTACGCGGAACTGAGCCTGTACGGAACGAGAGCCCGGGCGGTGCTTGCGAAGTACCGGCCGGAATCGTTGCGGATCGCCGCGTACGCGGCTGGCGCGTGGGCTCTTGTGTGTTACGTAACCTTCTCGGCCTGGGTGCGGCCCGCGCTTCTATTTACCGCGCCCCTGGCGGCCGCCGGCGTGCTGCGTTACGGCTGGCTTGTGATCCACCGGCGCGGCAGCGATTCGCCCTTCGAACTGATCGGGCGAGACGCATGGCTCGTGTTCCTTTCCGCGGCCTGGCTCTTCGGAACAATGCTGGCGCTATGGTAGCGCCCGCTTTCGCACCCCGAGCAGCACGAGACGCGGGCCGGGGCGGCTGATTTCACCCCAGGGATTCATGGGCAGGTAGAAAGCGTCACTTTGGTCGAGGACGGCGCGCTCCACGGGCACCTCGAAGGGCGTGAATTCTACGCGGGCGTACTCCTGGCCGAATTCGACGGCGCGCGATGTCTGGCTCCCGCCGGCGGTTCGCATCGGATATTCCGAGAGCACCACCAGACATTCCCGCCCCGGCACTTCCGCGGGGTCCGGATTGCGGTAGACTTCGCGGCCCCCATCCGCGCCGGCCAGAAGCAATCGATAGAGTTCGGAAACCACCTCGCCCGAGTGTTCGCCGTAGATGCGATGCACATAGGCGATGCGCCTCTCGATGGACGCCGCGCTCTCACGAATCTGGGGCTCGGCTTCGGCGGGGGTAAGCAACACGATGGGTATATCCATGGGAAGGTTTGCCTCGATCCACCGCCCTGCCTGGGAGCGGGTATCTTCTCTCGCGAGCGTCCGCACAAGGGCGATGGCGAGCGCCGACTGCCAGGCAAAGAGCGCCACGCCGAGAAGCACAAGCGGCAAGCGCAAACGAGCAGCCTTCGCAAGACGGGAAGCGGTATACACGGCGAGCACCGTGAGGCCGGGCAAGGCCGGCAGCACGTATCGGAACGGCAGCGGGTGGCGAAAGGGGAGAAGCGCAAGCAGGAACGGAAAAACACCGAGAGCCAGCACCCAGATCCCGGCGCTGGAACGCGAGCGCCTCAAATAAAATACCGAGGCCAGCCCGAACAGCGCCCCGGCCCAGGAACCGGGCGCCCATGCCAGCGGGCGCAAGACCTGGCCGGCGGCCGTATTCCAATTCCATGCACTTTCGGGCAGGCGCTCCGCGCCGCCATAAAACACCTCAAACATGCGGGCAATGGTCCCGGCGCTTTCACCCACATACAGGAAAACATACGGGTTCAAGACCACGAACACGGCCGCGGCGGCGCCGGCCAAGAGCGCTATCCGGCGCGCCGCGGAACGCATGTCCGCACCGCGCATCGCGAAAACGCTCGCCAGGAACGCGGGCGCCGCGAGGGCCGCCGTGTATTTCGCCGAAAGGGCCAGGCCGAACGCCAGCGCGGTCAGTACCCACGCCCCCCGGCCACCCCACTCGCTCTGGGCATGGCGAACCGCCATCCAGAGGCTGAGCGCGACCAGGAGGGTGACCAGCGAATCCGTGACACCGAAGTGCGCCTCGCGAACCGGCAGCGGGGCCACGGCAAAGAAAGCCGCGGCCGCAAGCGCCCAGGGCCAGGAACAGACACAACAGGCAAGCTTATAGACCACCGCGATGGCGGCGATACCAGATAAGGCTGAAACAGCGCGTGCCACCAGGAAGTATCGGGAAGGATCCGCCGCGAACTCGCCCGGAATGAAGGCGAACAGCAGCGCACAGATCTCCGTCAGCAGCGCGGGGTAGGCAAAAAAGCCAGGGTAGCCGTGACGCGCAAAGAACGGAAGCGCGAACTGGACGATCAAGGATTCGTCCGGCCTTATGTAGAAATTCGAGATCAGGGGCAGCCCGAAGCCGAGGCCATAAAGACGCAGCACGCCGCCCAGTGCCATGACCGCCGTAAAACAGGCTGCTTTAGTGCTTCCGTTCCGCATCGATAAACACATACGGCCCGCTTGCCGCGGGCCAGCTTCCCTCGGCCAGCTTTGTAATCCACGACGCCCAGGCGCGGTTCCAGACGGCGTGTTTGCCGCACCATCGCCCGGTAAGACGCTTTCGCGCCCAGCGCCAGCCGCTGAGATAGTGCAGCAGGTCGAATGCCGCATGAGATTTGGCATTCAGGTAATACGAGGATTCGCGCACTTCGAAGCCCGCGTTCCCGAGCTTCTCACGCCACCGCCGCGCCGATAGCGTGTGGAAGTGAAGTGAGTGGCGGTTAAACCAGCGCGCATAAGCGGCCCCGGCGCGATGGAGCCCGAGGGCGCGAAGCACGCGCGCGCCAAGCAGCATCTCTCCGAAGCGCTCGCTGGGGCTTGTAATGAGCAATCGTCCGCCGGGTTCGAGTATACGGAAACACTCGGTAAGCGCCGCGCCGAGATCGGGAATGTGCTCAAGAACGGAGTTCGCGACAACCACGGCGATGGAGCCATCGCGCAGAGGCAACTCCGTGGCGCTCCCCGCGGCCAGCGCCTCGTGCGCGCCGCGAACGCGGGCTTCGCGCAAAACGGCGAGCTTGGGATCGAGCCCGAGGGCGGGGCGGCGCTCAAACGCGAGCGAGGCGAAGAGCCCGTCACCGCAGCCGAGATCGAGTACGGGGCCGGGCGAAAGCCTGATCTCGCGGATGATCGCGCACTCCACCGCGCGCACCACCGGCATGAAGAGCGGAGCTTCACGCAGATAGGCCCGGACAAAGGGCGCGACAGAAGGCTTCACCGCACCACCTCGCGCAGCAGTTGTTCGAATACGTCGAGCGAATGCTCCGCGGAAAAGCGGTTTTCGAGGCTCGCGCGCGCGACACAGAACCGTCCGTGATCGTCGAGGACGGTCTCGATCGCGTTCGCCAGGCTTGGGGCATCCCCAGGCTCGGCCAGAAGGCCCATGCCGGTCGCTTCCACGGGTTCGCGCACGCCAGGCAGCCGGCTGGCCACCACCGGCGTGGCGCATAGCATGGCCTCGATTTGCACCATCCCGAAGCTTTCCGTGGAATTCAGGCTAGGCAGGACGAGCACGTCGCAAGCCGCATAGAAAGCGGAGAGATCCGGCTTTACAACGCCAAGCAGGCGGCAGGCATCGCCCAGGGCATCGATCTGGCGAAGGATGCGTTCTCGATACGCGCGCTCCCCGATAACGCCATCCACGTCGCCGGCCAGCAATAGCTTGACGGCGCGGCCGCGCGCGCGAGTGAGGCGGAGAGCCTCCAGCAATACCTCGATTCCCTTTTCGCTCGACATCCGGCCCGCGAAGCCGACCAGCCGTTCGCCGTTTGCGGCATGCGCGCGGCGGAATGCCTGGGCCGCTTCCCGGTCGGCGCTGGGGATTCGTATGGTGAGCGGCACTACCCGCAGACGGTCGCTAAAGCGGCGAAGAAAGGGGCTCGCCTTCGCATAGCTCGCGGTGGAAACAACGATGGCGCGGGCGCTCCGGGCCGCGACGGAATGGCCGCGCCCGACCGCCGCCTCGATGATGCGTGATTTCAAACCGCCCGGCAGACGAACGTCACAGGCGTAGTCGAGAATCAGAGGCTTCCCGCCGCGGCGAGCCGCCCAAGTGGATGCAAGCGCTTCCGGCGGACTTACCGGCAGACACTGCACAACAACGTCCGAGCGCCGCGCCTCTTTGAGCGCGCACCGGGCATAACCGGGCATCCAGACACCCTTGCCGAACCGCATTCGCACCGGCAGGCGGAGCACGCGAACGCCTCCAGCGATTTCTTCCCGCGCGAGTTCGCGGCGCTGTTGCGAGCAGATCACGGTAACTTCGTGGCCGCGGGCCGCGAGCCCTTCGGCACGGTTCCGGGCGGCAATGGTGAGGCCCGAGAGGTGAGGGTGATAGTAGGTGACCAGAAAGAGTATTTTCACGGTGGCCGCGCGCCATCCTGTCCGGCGAGGTTCAGTGCCTCGATGCGCCGGCCCGAGGTTCATTCTCCAAACTATCGCTCCATTGTACAAGCGGCGGCGTCGCGGCCGTAGCGTACAATAAGGCGCATGCCATCCATCCGCCGGTCGCTGATTATCGTATTGCCGCTGCTGCTGTGTACGGTGACGCTTGTTGCGCGCGTCGTCCGGGTGGAAGTCGCCGAACGGCACGCCGTGGCCAATGGAACGCCCTACGGCCTGGCGGGCGACTACGAGGCGATCCGCGGCAAGCTCTATTTTGCCGCCGACCCCGCGAATCCGGCGAACTCTACTATCGCCGATCTATCGCTTGCCTCCCGGAATGCCGCCGGCTTGGTGGAATTCGCGGCGGATTTCCACATCATCCGGCCGCGAGAATTAAGCCGGGGCAATGGAGTAGTGCTTTGTGAGATCAGCAACCGCGGCGGCAAGGGGATGCTTGGGCATTTCAACAGCGCGAAGAGCAGCGCCGACCCTCGCACGGCGGATGAATTCGGCGACGGCTTTCTGTTAAAGCGCGGGTATACGCTGCTCTGGGTGGGATGGCAATTCGACGTTCCGCATGAAGCCGGGCGAATGCGCGGTTATGTGCCCGTGGCGCGGAACGCGGACGGCAGCCCGGTCACGGGCGTTACACGCGCGAATATCATTGTCGGCGACACTACATTTTCACGCCCGCTGGCCGACCGGGGCCACATTCCATACGAAGCGGCCGCTCCGGACGATGCCAGGAACGTGCTCATGGTCCGCGAAAGGCCTGGCAGCCCGCCGGTGGTGATTCCCCGCTCGAAGTGGCGCTTCGCGCGCTGGGAGAATGGCGCGGCAAGGCCCGACGGAGGCAGCGTCTTTCTGGAGGGCGGCTTTCAGCCGAACAGGATTTACGACCTGACTTACGTGGTGGAAAATCCCCCCGTGGCCGGGCTGGGGCTGGCCGCGATTCGCGATGTCGTCAGCTACCTGAAGCACACGGACGACAGCCTTCTCGGGGTGAAATCCGGACAAATCTCACGCGCCTATAGTTTTGGAGTGTCCCAGAGCGGGCGTTTCCTGCGCGCGTTTCTTCACGACGGATTCAATGGAGATGAAGCGGGACGCCGCGTCTTCGACGGCGTCATGGCGCACGTGGCCGGCGGCGGACGGGGCGGCTTCAACGTGCGCTTCGCCCAGCCTTCACGCGACGGCCATCCGTTCATGAACCTCTATTATCCAACCGACATCTTCCCGTTCACCGACGGTGTGCAGCGCGACCCGGTGACCGGCTGGGAAGACGGTATCCTGGCGCGTTACGCGGGCAGGGAAGATCTGAAGCCCAAAACTTTCTACACGAATTCGTCGTATGAATACTGGGGACGCGCGGCATCCCTGACTCACACAACCCTCGATGGAACGCGGGATTTCCCGCCCGATCCAAACACGCGTATCTATCAGTTCGCCGGGACCCAGCACGGCACGGGGTCCTGGCCGCCGGCACGGAGCGGCACCGCGGAGTTCGTAAACCCGAACCGCATCCGGCCCGGAATGCGCGCGCTGCTCGTGGCTCTGGATGCGTGGGTAAGAGACGGTGTGGAGCCTCCGGCAAGCCGCTACAGCCGTATCGACGCGGGCACGCTCGTCAGGGCGGAAGCATTCAACTTCCCCGCTCTTCCCGGCCGCGATCTAGCGCCGGTGAAGCGCACCAGCGCGCTGGAACAGGCCTGGCGCGCGGATTACGGTCCGCGATTTCGCGCGGAGCGGATCATCGACAAGGATCCGCCCGCGCTCGGGCAACCCTTCCCCGTGCTCATCCCTCAGGTGGACGCGGACGGCAACGAACGGGACGGGATCCGATTGCCCGACATCGCCGCGCCGCTCGCGACGTACACGGGCTGGAATCTCTTCGATGGGAAATCCGGGCCGGCGGATGTACTCTCCAGCATGCAGGGCAGCTTTATCCCGTTCCCTCGCACCCGCGCCGAAGCGGAACAAACCGGAGACCCGCGCCAGCCGGTCGAAGCACGCTATCGAAGCCGGGAAGAGTACCTGGGCAGAGTGGCCCAATCCTGTATGAAGCTAACGCGGGAGCGCCTGCTGCTTCCCGAGGACATCCCGGACATTCTGGAGCATTCCGGAGAGGTGTGGGATTGGATATGGAAGAACGAACGGTAAAAGCATCGGCGCATCGGTTTCCCCCGCTGGTGAGACCAGCAAAAGCAAACGCCAGCACTCCGGCGATTAGCTCGCGCTGACCCACAATTTCCGGCGTTTACGCGTGAATTATCCAAACCGGCTATCGCCCCATGGGAGCGCAACGGCGGCAAGGCGGGCTCGCGCTGGAAGACGGATCCCTAACCCGGCATTCCTTTGTTCCGAAGAGGCCGGTCATCGGGATCCCCCAGTTTGGATCGCCACGCACGAGACATCCATGGGCCCCGTATCCTCAAGCGCTTGCCATGCCGTTCCGGCGAGCCGTACTTTTCCTAAGGCATTGCTTGGTGGCGGCTGATAGAATAGCGGATTGGCAATCGGGAGATCGGGGATTCCCGGCTGATACCTCTGGCTTCTAGCGGGTATTACGGCAAATCTGGGGCTTGCCGGTCTTTCTTCGCCGCTCCGGAGCCGAATCTTCCATGAGAGCACCCAACCGGGCTGTTTTTGCCCCGGTTTTGGGATCCAACGATTTTGCTCAGCCAGCTTCGATTGGTTGGAAAGCCTTGTACATTAGACTTCAGGCAGACGCGTAATGGGAAAAGACACACTTAGCATCACCGATAACCGGACCGGGAAAAATTACGAACTCCCGATTGAAAATGAGACGGTCCGGGCAATGGATTTTCGCCAGATGAAGGTCAACGAGCACGATTTTGGCATCATGTGCTACGACCCTTCGTATAGCAACACGGCCGCCTGCAAGAGCCGGATTACCTATATCGACGGTGACGCGGGCATCCTGCTCTATCGCGGATATCCAATCGAACAAC
>CAZXBZ010000059.1:0-12805 GCA_964639135.1 uncultured Solibacteraceae bacterium
GGAACGTCCAAGCTTTGATACGCAGCGCGCCGCGATGGAACGGGTGGAGCAGCGCACTTTCGGCCGGGGTTCCAGCGTGAACGGCACGGCTGGCCGTGGCGGCGCCTCGCCAGCCGGCAGCGGCGTAACCGCATCTCCAAGCCGGGGCGGCGCAACGGGGCGTGGCGATAGCGCGACTCGCGGTGTGGCGCCCGGCCGGGCGGGCAATGGGCTTGCTGGCGGCGAGACTGCCGGTCTTCCCGCGCAGGGCGCGGCGGCAACCCGTGGCGCAACGGTGACTCGCGGCCAGGTATCGCCCGGCGTGACGCAGCGCGGCGCGGTGTCGGCGCGGCAGGAAACCGATCGCGGCGGATGGCGGCGTTTCGGTGAACCCGTGAACCGCGGCACCAGCGGCGTTACTGCCGGAACGCGTTTGGCCGAGCCCGCAACGGGCGCTCGTGGCGGAGCCGCCGCTTCCGGAAGTTCCACGGATAATTCCAGTTGGCGGCGTTTCGGGGAACCGGCGGGCCGCGGCGCGGTGACTTCCCGGCCGAGAGGGAACGCTTCGGGGACGGCCCCGGCAACGGCGGCGCCATCCACCGCGAATCCACGGACCAGCGCTCCCGCCGCGCGCGGTGAGGCGAACGGCGGCTGGCGGAGTTTTGGCGCGGCAAATCCATCGAGGAGTGCGAGTTCTCCCGATACGGGCGGCTCTTCGCGTGGCGCGATCCAGCGCAATGCGAGTGACACTCCCTCGCGAAGCATGCCGAGGGCGGCCGGGAGCGGGGCTTCCAGTATCGAGCGGGGTTCCTCCAGTTCCAGCCCGGAACGGGTTCGTGTAAATCCTTCGATTGTTCGTGAACGCGGCTCCGGAGGGAGCAGTTCCGTGCGCGGCGCTTCCGGCGCCAGCGGGAGTTCTTCCGGCTCCGGGCGTGGCGCGGCTTCGGGCCGCGGCGGTGGTGGCAATCGTTCCAGCGTGGATAGTTCGGATTGGCGGCGCTTCAGTGGAGGCGCCGCCTCCGGCATCGAGGTCACCGGAGAGCCGTCTTCCCGGACGGCGAGCCGCGCAAGTACTTTGGGTTCCCGTGGCTCCGCGGATCGGGATGCGTTCTCCCGGAACAGCAGGGCGGCCTCGGCATCCAGCGCCAGGCGGAGCGGTGGCAATGGCTCCACGTTTGGCGCGCGCTCTTCGGCGGGATCTTCTCCGTCGTCTTCCGCCCGCCCGAGCTATTCCTCCAGCGGTTCTTCCCGCGGTTCTTACTCCTCCCCGTCCAGAGGCGTCTCTTCCACGCCTTCGCGTTCGAGCGCGCCCAGCTATTCGGCTCCTTCGCGAAGCTCGGGTTCCTTTGGCGGTTCTTCCAGGCCGTCTTCGAGAGGTATCTCCTCTTCCAGGAGCTCTTCCTCCGGCGGTGGCGGCATATCGCGAGGCGGTTCCAGCGGAATCTCACGCGGCAGCGGTAGCGTTTCGCGCGGCGGAGGTGGCGGCGTTTCCCGTGGCGGCGGCCGCGGTGGCCGGAACTAAATTTTCCATCGAATTTTCTGATGCGATTCGCTGGAAGATTTCGCTTTCATCAGTAGGTGGCTTTTCATCCGATTCAGAGCCGGTTCTGATCTTCTGGTCAGCGAACCGGCCTTTCGGGCCCAGACGGCAACGTCTGGGCGTTTTTTTGCGCGCATCCAGCATGGGTGCATGCAAGGCGAATCGCCAGCCGGTTCATCCGGCGGGTTGGGGAGAGGATGAAGCGGGCCGCGCCGGCGGTTCGGGAAGGTGCCGCTGACACGGCGCGCGCACTTCGTTCTCGAAAGCCACGTTTACGCGAGCTTCGCGCATCAGCGAAGCAGGCTCCCGCAAGCGCGAATGGTTCGCGTGTGCGAGAGCCCGCTTTCTTTTCACCTGCTCCTGGTTAAATCGTACGCGGCCGCAGGGTATAGCCTTGCAGCACTTTCATGTAATTCGCCCGCACAAACGCGCCGGGGTCGGCCACGGACCGCTGGTTCATTGAGCCCTGCATCTCCTCGATCGAATCGTATTCCCGCTCCTCCATCCAGCCGTTTACATCCGCCAGGATGCGCGACAGGTAACCGATGCCGTGACGCAAGAGCGCGCTCGCCACGCAGGCCGCCTTCGCGCCCGCCATCATGCTCTTAATGACGTCGTAACCCGTATGGACCCCGCCCGTAATTGCGATGTCGGCTTTGATTCTCCCGTGCAGAACGGCGGCCCAATGCAGCCGCAGGCGCAGTTCATCCGGGGTGCTGAGGTTGAGGGTCGGCGTCACCTCCAGCGCTTCCAGATCGAAATCCGGCTGATAAAAGCGGTTGAACAGCACCAGGCCGTTCGCCCCGGAGGCGTCCATCTGGCGTGCGAGGTTCCCCATGGAACTGAAAAACGGGGCGAGTTTCACCGCCAGTGGAATCCGGATCGTCTTGCGAACCTCCCGCACAATCCCGATGTATGTTCGCTCAACGGACGCGGCGTCGGCGTTCAGATCGCCGGGCGTCAGAAAGATATTGAGTTCCAGGGCATCCGCGCCGGCCTCTTCCATCAATCTCGCGTATCGCACCCAGCCGCCTTCCGATGCGCCGTTCAGGCTGGCGATTAACGGGATACTCACCGCCGCCTTGGCCGCCGCGATATGTTCCAGATAACCCTCCGGGCCCCGGTTGTAGCTCGCCATTTCCGGGAAGTACGAACTCGCTTCGGCGGTCACGCCCTCCGCGAATCTCATCAGGCCGTCGAGGTCGTGCTCTTCCGCGGTGATCTGCTCCTCGAACAGGGAATACAGCACCACCGACGCGGCGCCCTGGTCTTCCATGCGCCGGATGTGGTCAAGTTCCCGCGACAGCGGCGACGCCGAGGCGATAAGCGGATTCTTCAAACGCAAGCCCAGGTAACTGGTTTCGGTATTCATGGTGCTATTCGGCCCCCTTCCGCGCCGCGACTTCCGCGGGTGTCGATGGAGTTGCTTCCGGGGGCGGCTCCTCCGTGGGTAGTCCGTATTCCATTGATGCCAGATGCTTGTAGAGCTTCCAGCGTGTTTCGATATCCTGTTGCGAAGTATTGAGGAACGCTTCCGCCGCTTCCGGGTTGGAGCGCATCAGCATGGTGTAGCGTGCCTCGCCTTGCACGTATTGCCGCAGCGGGATTTTCGGGTCTCGCGAGTCGAGTTGCAGCGGGTTTTTGCCCTGGTCAGCCAGTACCGGGTTGTATCGGTATAGCGGCCAGTAGCCGGATTCCACCGCGTATTTCTGCTGGTCGAGTCCGCGGGCCATGTCGTAACCGTGCGCGATGCAGTGCGAATACGCGATGATAATCGACGGTCCGTCGTACGCTTCGGCCTCGAGGAACGCCTTCAACGTCTGCGAGTCGTTCGCGCCCATGGCAACCTCGGCGGCGTAGACGGTGCCGTAATCCATCGCCATCAGGCCCAGATCCTTCTTCCCGGTCGCCTTGCCACCCGCCGCGAACTTCGCCACCGCTCCCCGGGGGGTGGCCTTTGAGCATTGCCCGCCCGTGTTCGAGTAAACCTCCGTGTCGAGGATCAGGATGTTCACGTCGCGGCCGGTGGAAATAACGTGGTCGAGACCGCCGAACCCGATGTCGTAGGCCCAGCCGTCTCCGCCCACAATCCACACGGAACGCTTCACCAGGTTGCCGGCCAGCGCCTTCAAGTCCTTTGCGGCCGGGGTGCTTACTCCGGTCAGCCTCTCGCGGATCTTATCCACCCGCATCCGTTGCAGAACAACGCCGGCTTCGTTCTTCTGGTCCGCCTCGAGGGTCTCCGCCGCGAGCTCCTCGCCGATCACATCCCGGAGTTGATCCACCAGTTCCCGGGCGTACTCGGTCTGTTTGTCGACGGCCAGGCGCAGGCCCAGGCCGAACTCGGCGTTATCCTCGAACAGCGAGTTTGACCACGTGGGGCCGCGCCCCTCGGGATTTACCGTGTAGGGTGTTGTCGGGAGATTGCCCCCGTAGATTGAAGAGCAGCCCGTGGCGTTGGCGATCAGCGCCCGGTCTCCGAAGAGCTGCGTGAGCAATTTCACGTAGGGTGTTTCACCGCATCCGGTACACGCGCCTGAAAACTCGAAAAGCGGCTGGAGAATCTGGATGTCCTTCACGAGTTTGTGGTTGAGCTTGTCGCGCGAAAATTCGGGCAGGGAAAGGAAGTATTCCCAATTTCTGTTCTCCTGTTCGCGGATCGGAGGCTGCGGCGCCATGTTGATTGCCTTGTGTTTCACCTCCGTCTTGCTCTTTACCGGGCAGACCTCCACGCAGAGCGTGCAACCCGTGCAGTCTTCCGGGGACACCTGCAGCAGGTATTTCAGGTGTTTGTAATCCTTCCACTTCGCTTCGAAAGATTTGAAGGCGGGCGGCGCGTCCGCCAGCAGTTCGGGCTCCACCAGCTTGGCGCGGATCACCGCGTGCGGACAGACCAGCACGCACTTGCCGCACTGAATACATATTTCCTCGTCCCATACCGGAATTTCGAGGGAGATATTGCGTTTCTCCCACTGCGCGGTCGCCATCGGGAAAGTGCCGTCCTCGGGCATCGAACTCACCGGCAGCAGATCGCCCTTGCCCTCGATCATGCGAGCCGTCACCGCCTGCACGAACTCCGGGGCGGCCGCGGGCACGGGCGGCCTCATGCCAAAGCCGCTTGTCGCCTCCGCCGGCACTTCTATTTCGTGAAGATGCGCCAGTGTTGCGTCCACCGCCGCGAAGTTCTTTTCCACCACCGCGCGGCCCCGCTTGCCGTAAGTTTTCTCGATCGCGTGCTTGATGGCCGCGATCGCGTTGCCCTTCGGCAGCACCCCGCTGATGGCGAAAAAGCACGTCTGCATGATGGTATTGATGCGAACGCCCATACCGCTCTCTCGCGCCACGTCATACGCGTCAATCACGTAGAACTTCAGCTTTTTCTCGATGATCTGTTGCTGCACTTCGCGCGGCAGGTTGCCCCAGACTTCGTCCCTGGGCAGCGGACAGTTCAACAGAAAGGTTCCGCCCGGCAGTGCCGAGTTCAGCATGTCGATCTTTTCGACAAACGGGAACTGGTGGCACGCCACGAAGTTCGCCTGGCTGATCAGGTAGGTGGAGTGAATGGGCTTCGGCCCGAATCGAAGGTGCGAAATTGTCATTGCGCCGGATTTCTTCGAGTCGTAAACGAAATAGCCTTGCGCGTAATACGGCGTATCCTCGCCGATAATCTTGATCGAATTCTTGTTCGCCCCCACCGTTCCGTCGGCGCCCAGCCCGTAGAACATCGCGCGGTGCGTCGCGGGGTCCTCGGTCGAGAAGAGCGGATCGAAATCCAGGCTCTTGAAGGTCACGTCGTCGAGGATTCCCACGGTGAAATGGTTTTTCGGCGGCGTCCCGCCGAGATTCTCGTAAACCGCCTTCACCATCGCCGGGGTAAATTCCTTGCTTGAGAGGCCGTAGCGCCCGCCGGTTACCCTCGGCAACGCCGCCAGCGGAGAAGTCCCCGCCATGTACCCCTCGCTGAGCGCCGTCACCACATCGGTGTAAAGAGGTTCTCCGGCCGCTCCCGGCTCCTTCGTGCGGTCGAGCACCGCGATGCTTCGAACCGTCGCGGGCAGTGCCGCCACGAATAATTCCGCGGCGAAGGGCCGGAACAGCCGAACCTTCAACAGGCCCAGCTTCGCGCCCCGCTCGTTTGCGTACTCCACGTATTCCCGCGCCGCCTCGGCGCCCGAGCCCATCATCACCAGCACGTGTTCGGCGTCCGGCGCGCCCATGTACTCGTAAAGTTTGTATTGCCGCCCCGTGATCGCCGCGAAGCGGTCCATTTGCCGCTGCACGATACCGGGACACTTCTCGTAATAGGGGTTCGAGCGCTCCCGGGCCTGAAAGAAGACGTCCGGATTTTGGGCCGTGCCTCGAAGCACCGGCTTATCGGGCGTCATGGCCCGGCCGCGCGCGCTCTGCACCAGCTCCCGCGGCAGCATTTCCCGCATATCGTCCAGGCTCAGTTGCTCCACTTTCGCGATTTCGTGGGATGTCCGGAAGCCGTCGAAAAAGTGAATGAACGGCACGCGCGCCTCGAGCGTCGCTGCCTGCGCGATCAGCGCCATGTCCATCACTTCCTGCACGCTGTTCGAGGAGAGCATCGCCCAGCCAGTCGTGCGGCACGCCATCACGTCGCTGTGGTCTCCGAAGATGCTCAGAGCGTGCGTCGCCACCGTGCGCGCGGAAACGTGCATCACCGTCGAGGTGAGTTCTCCCGCGATCTTGAACATATTCGGGATCATCAGCAGAAGGCCCTGCGATGCCGTGAATGTCGTGCCCAGCGCTCCGCCCTGCAACGCTCCGTGGAGCGCGCCCGCCGCGCCCCCCTCGCTCTGCATCGCCATGACGTGCGGCACGCTGCCCCAGATGTTCGGTATTCCCTTGGAAGACCATTCGTCCGACCACTCCCCCATGTTCGAAGAGGGTGTGATCGGGTAGATCGCAATGACCTCGTTCGTCCGGTGCGCGACGTAAGCCGCCGCCTCATTTCCATCAATCGTCACCATTGGCCTGGCCATCGTCGGTACCCTCTTCCAAACGAATCCGTTGTCCCGCCGCCCATCCCCTCCGGATCGGCGCCGCCGGCGTTCCTGTTTCCGCCGCGTGAATGCCCGGCCGCTCCGGGCTCGCTCATACGCGGAGTAAATCTAAGTATAAGACCTTTTACTCTTGAATACTACACTAACCTTTCCAGAAAGCGCCCATACTTATCCCCCGGCACGGGTTTCAGGACCCGGTGTCGCCGCCCGGTATTTTTGTTTACGCGGCACCGGTTCTCCCGATGCGAAGGCGGCGGCCTCGAGCAAGGCCGCCGCGCGGGTCTGTCTCGGCGCTTCACGATATCCTCTCTTACGCCACCCCTCTTTCTCCCTCCCGGTCAAACCACCGGTAAATCGCCGGCAGCACCAGCAGCGTAAGCAGCGTCGAGGTTACCAGCCCGCCGATCACCACCGTGGCCAGCGGTTTCTGCACCTCGGCTCCCGCGCCCGTCGATAATGCCATCGGCAGGAAGCCGAAGCTCGCCGCCATTGCCGTCATCAGCACGGGGCGCAGCCGCGCTTCCCCGGCGTGGAAGGCGGCTTTCTCCGCGCTCATCCCCCGCTGGCGCAGTTGCCGGATATAGGTCACCAGCACCAGCCCATTCAGCACCGCCACGCCGAACAATGCGATGAACCCCACGCCCGCCGAGATGCTGAACGGCATTCCCCGCAGCGCCAGAGCCAGAATCCCTCCAGTCGCGGCGACCGGCACGTTGAGAAAAATCAGCAGCGCCGGCCGCGCGGAACTGAATGTCATGTAGAGCAATACAAAGATCACGAAGAAGGCGAGCGGAACCGCGATCTCGAGCCGGGCGGAGGCTTCCTCCAGGTTCCGGAACTGCCCTCCCCAAGCAATCCAATAGCCCGGCGGAAGCTTGACGTCCCGCGCGATCGCCCTCTCCGCGTCGGCCACAAAACTCGCGATATCCCGTCCGCGGACGTTTGTCTCCACCGAAATCATACGGTGGATGTTCTCCCGGCTGATCTGCGCCGGACCCTGCTCCACCCAGATTTCCGCTAGCTGGCTCAGCGGCAGCAGACGCCCCCGCGGATCCGCCACCTTAATGTTCCGGATTTGTTCGATGTTTGCCCGGTCGCTCTCCTGAAACCGCACCTGCAACGCGAAGCGCCGCTGCCCTTCCATGACCTGCCCCACCGTCTTGCCGCCCATTGCTTCCACGGCGTCGAGCACTTGGGAAGCGTTCACCCCGTAGCGCGCTATCGCCTGGCGGTCGATCCGGATCCTCAGATAGGGAAGACCCGCCACCTGCTCCGCCTTCGTGTCGGCCGCGCCGGCTATCCTGGAAATCACGCGGACGATCTCGTCGGCCTTCCGCTTAAGCAGGTCCAGATCCTCTCCGTAGAGCTGAACCGCGATATCGCTCCGCACCCCGGCGATCAGTTCCTGCATCCTCAGTTCAATGGGTTGCGAATAGCTGAACAGATTGCCCGGCACGGAGCTTTCGAGCGCCTCGTTCATCTTTGAGATCAACTCCTCCATGGTCCTTGCGGATACCCACTCCTCGCGCGGCCTGAGCATCACGTAGATATCGCTGATCTCCACCCCCATCGGGTCCGTGGGGATTTCCGCCTGTCCCGTTCTGGAAACCACGGTGGTCACTTCCGGGAAGGTCTTCAGCGTCTTTTCAATCAGCGTCGTGCTCGCGACGGATTCGCTCAGCGCCACGCTCGGCAGCCGCCACGCCTGAATCGCCAGGCTCCCCTCGTCGAGCCTCGGAATAAACTCGCTTCCCATGCCGATCCCCGCCAGTCCGCCAAGAACCAGGCAAATCGCAGCCCCGGTTGCCACCAGCCCCGGGCGCTCCAGCGCGGAGCGAAGCGCGGGCAGATACACGCGCTTTGCCGCTCTCACCAGCCAGGTCTCTTTCTCCGCGGCCACGTTCCGCAGGAATACGGAAGTCAGCACGGGAATCACGGTCACCGAGAGCGCCAGCGCCCCCGCCAGCGCGAAGATCACCGTCAGCGCCATCGGGCGGAACATTTTACCCTCCACGCCCGCGAGCGTCAGTATCGGCAGGTAGGCCGCCACAATAATCAGCCCTCCGAACAGCGCCGCCCGCAGCACCTCCGCCGATGCGCTCGACACCACGTCGGCGCTCTCATCGCTCGTCAGAGGCCTGCTCAATTCGCGCACCTTCTCGCTCAGCCGGCGCACCGCGTTCTCCACGATAATCACGGCGCCGTCCACAATCAGCCCAAAGTCGATCGCGCCCAGGCTCATCAGGTTTCCGGAGATATCAGCGTACGACATGCTGGTAAAGGCGATCAGCATCGAGAGGGGGATGGCCGACGCCACGATCAACCCAGCCCGCACATTCCCCAGCATCAGGAAGAGCACCACCACCACCAGCACGCCCCCCTCCGTCAGGTTCCGGATTACCGTCCCGATGGTTCGGTGGACCAGATCCGTCCGGTCGTAATAGGTATCGAGCGTCACGCCCGGCGGCAGGGTGGTCTTGATTTCGTCGAGCTTGGCTCTTACCCGCCCGGCCACCGCGCGGGAGTTGCCTCCGATCAGCATCATCACCACCCCGGTGACGATCTCCCCTCCGCCGTCCCGGGTCACGGCCCCCTGCCGCACCATCGGGGCGAACGCCACCGTTGCCACGTTCCGGACGTAAACCGGCGTTCCTCCCTCGGCTGAAATCACGATGTTCTCGATATCCTCCAGGCTGGTGACCAGGCCCTCGCCTCGGATCACCTGCTGTTCCTGGTTGTGTTCGATGTAGGCCCCGCCCGTGGAGAAATTGTTCTTTTCGATCGCCTGTATCACGTCCTGAAGAGAGAGTCCGTATCCGACCAGCCTGTCCGAATCCAGCCGCGCCTCGTACGTTTTCACCTCGCCGCCATAGGTGTTCACCTCCACCACGCCGGGCACGCTCCGAAGCTTCAGGGCGATATCCCAATCGAGGATTGAGCGCAACTCCATCAGCGAGCGCCCCTCCCCCTTCACTTCAAACTGGTAGATCTCGCCAAGCCCCGTGGAGATCGGACCCATCTCCGGTGTTCCAAATCCGGGTGGAATGGATTCCGCCGCCAGCGGCAGCCTCTCCATCACCAGGCGGCGGGCGAAGTAAATATCGAGATCCTCTTCGAAGAAGACATAAACCACCGATAGGCCGAACCGCGAGGTTGACCGGATCTCCGTGATCCCCGGCAGGCCGCTCATCGAAGCTTCCACCGGAAAAGTGATGAACTGCTCCACCTCGAGCGGGCCCAGCCCCGGCGCCCTGGTGATCAGCAGAACCTGGTTCGGCGTGATGTCGGGCACCGCGTCGATCGGTAAATCCCGCAAACTGTACAAGCCCGCGCCCGCCACCAGCACGGTGAGCATCAGAACCAGAAAGCGGTTGCGCAGAGAGAGCTCGATGATCTTCCGCATGTTCTAGTCCTCGCCGCCGATCTGGTCCCGCAGCAGAATCGCTTTCAGATAGAAACTGCCGTGAGTCACCACGGTCTCCCCCTCCTCCAAGCCGGAAAGCACTTCCACCCAATCGCCGTTCCGCGCGCCCAGCCGCGCCTTCACTGTCCGGTAGAGATCCCCGCCCGCTGGGACAAAAACCACGGGTTCGTTTTCGATGTTCTGGATGGCCTCGGCGGGAACCGTCAGCGCCGGGCGCGTGGCCGGCGCCGGCAACTGGATGGAGGCGAACATGTCGAGCTTCAGCCGCCCGTCCGGATTCGCCGCCTCGCACCGCACACGGGAGGTCCGTGTCTTGGGGTCGAGAAAATCGTTGATGTAGGTAATCTTGCCCGTGAAGATCTCTCCGGGGTACGAATCCACCGAAATCCGCGCCTGCTGGCCCACGCGTACCCGCGCGATGTCTTTTTCGTAAACATCCGCCTGAATCCATACCGTCGAGAGATCGGCGATCGTCATCAGGTCGCTCGTCGGATCCACCACCTCGCCGGGCGAAGCGTTGTACTGGATCACCACCCCCGCGAACGGCGCGCGAACCACGGAATGCGAGGCCTCGCGATGATAGCCCGAACCGGCGTCCTTGAGCTTGCCGATATCCGTGTCGTTCAGCCCGAATCGGTGCAGTTTTTCATCGATGATGGCCGCTTCCGCCTGCCTCGTGGAGATGGCGGCGAGGCTGTTGTTGTATTCGGCCGCGCGCCGGTCGAGTTCCGCCTGCGCGAGCGCTCCCGCGTTGACGAGGTTCTCCGCGCGGTCGAGAGCCCGCTTCGCGACCTGGGAGTCGGCGCGCGCTTTTTCCAGCGCGGCGACGCTCACCACGTACTGTCCGGCGAGTTCCCCGAGCGCGATATTGTCGTATTCCACCAGCGGCTGCCCCGCCGCCACGTGGCCGCCCAGGTTCACCAGAACTCTCTCGATGCGCCCGTTCGCGAGCGGCCGAAGATGCGCCACCCTCGTCTCGTTCGGGCCCACCGTTCCCGTGGCCTGAATCGTTGCCGTCACGGGTCGCAGCATCGCCTTTGCCGTCTCGAACTTGACGTTATCGAGCGCCTTTCTGGGAGCCTCCACGATGTCCGCCGGGCGCGTTTCATGAGGGGCGTCCGGCACTTCGGGCGTAGCCAGTGTGGCGCGGTCTTTCTGGAAGAACATTCCCGCCAGAAACGCCGCGGCCACCACCCCGGCGAGGAGGAGCGGGTTCATCGGGAACTTTCGAGTATTCGGGTTCTGCCGCATGGCTGGTTTTTCCATTTCCGCTTCTCCTAAAAAACAGGTGCTCCCACGGCCCGCTCGAGGTCCGCCAGCGAGAGATATGCTTCCCGCAGCACCTCGGTGTAGGCCCTCTGCGTTTCGATTAGTCTTCCTTGTTCGTTGATTACGTCGAGCAGGCGCAGCTCGCCGGCGTCATAAGCCGCCCGAAGGATCGACACGTTTTCCCGCGCCTGCTTCAGCACGTCCTCGTCGAAGATCCGGACGGCCCGCATTGCCGCGTCGTACCGGTTGTAAGCGTTCTTCACATCCCGCCGAACCGATTGCTCCAGATAATTCCTTCGCAACCGTGCCGCGTGGCGGCGCGCGATGGCCGCCTGGATATTGCCCTGGTTCCGGTTTCGAACCGGCAAGTTGAGGCTCACGCCGGCGCTCAGGGTATTGTCCGTGGCGCGAATCGCCTCGAGCGCGCCGCCCGGCCCCGAAAGGCCGAACTGGTCGAAGCGCGAATCGCTCCGTGTGTACCGGCCCGTCGCGGTCAAATCCGGAGTGGCGTCCGCCTTTGCCAGCCGGATTTCGCTCTCTTCAAGATCCTCCTCGCGGATGGCGGCCTGAAGATCCGGCCGCTGCTTGAGAGCCGCCGTAACCGCTTCCGGTTCCGCGGTTTGAATAGGCGCCGGGGTGAGCGTTCCCTTCAGAAGCAGGGGCGTCGCCGTATCCATTCCCGCCAGCAGTTTCAAATCCGCTACCGCTTGCCGCGCCTGGCTTTCATAGCGCAGGCGGTCCGCCCGAATCCGCCCTACCTCTACCTTCAGAATTCCCGGCTCCAGGCGCGCCGCCTCGCCCTGCCTGTAGCGCGCCTCGGCAATTTCCAGGCTGTGTTCGTTCAGCTTGAGCAGCGAGTCCGCCATTTCGTAATTCCGGTGCGCCGCGAGCGCTTCCGCGAAGCGCTGCCCGACCTCCGCCCGAAGTTGCCGTTCCCGCTCCCGGATTTCCAGGTCCGCGAGTTGCTCCCCGATGCCCGCCGTCTCCAGCCTTCGCGCTCGCTTGCCGCCCATCTCGAAAACGTGCGAGTAGCCGGCGCTATACTCCCGTTCGCCGGGGCTGCCGAGCATCGCCCCGTTCGCCGCGCTCAGATCCAGCGTGGGGTTCGGCTTCAGCCCGGCTTGCACCTTGAGGCCCCGTGCTTCGTCAAGCCCTTGCCGCGCGGCGAGGTAGCTCGTGTTCCTCGCAAGAGCCATTTCCGTGAGTTCTTGCACACTGATGCCATTTACCGGATCGACATAAGCCTCCGGCGTCCTCTCTTGTTGTCCGGGGGTTTGCTGTCCAAGCAGTCCAGTGACGAAAACGCCCAGCAACATCCAAGTGGCCGCGATGCCCGCGAGATGCCGTGTCATCTGTTCCTCTTCCATGCGCGATTCCTCTGCCGGCGTACGTGCCGGGCGGTGAATGTATATGGGGATACCGTGAAGCCCGGTTCCCCGAGCCAGGGCTCAGTGGCCCAGGACGGATAAGCGCAAGAGATGAGGGATCAGCAGCGGAGCGGTGAGAGTAGTGATGGAAGTACGCGGAGATTGGGCGGCGTGGGGCCGTCCGCTCGTGCGAAGTGTG
>CAZXBZ010000060.1:0-12752 GCA_964639135.1 uncultured Solibacteraceae bacterium
TTGGATCACCTATATTAAAATTATTGTTTCTGATGGAGCAATGTCAACAATTTCTCCGCGGAACTCTGAGCCGGGAGAAGATTCAGAAGTTGCCTAACTAAGTATCTCCATTATTATCAATGGACTACATCAAAATATTAAAAGTATGGCTTCTGAAACATTTTTGCAAAAATTTGTTGTGGTTAGAACGAAATTTGATGGAACGCTTCGACTCGGTTCTTTACAACCCGACACGCCTTCGCCGCGTATAGCCATCTCATTCTCATTTCCGCGATCCCGTTCGCGCGGGGCTCCAACGCAAGACGGGGCGGAGCGCCAACCCGGTGCTCCGCCCCGCAAAAGCCCTGTAACATGCCGCATCCGAATTACCGCAATTTCGTCAAACCGCCTATCGAGCGCTTAAAAGGGCGGCGTTAAGAACTACCTGGTCGCCTTCGCGCAGGTCTCCCGAGACGGCCGCCAGCGTTCCATTCGTGAGGTCGATATTCACGGGCACCTTCTGGAGCTTGCCCCCGATGGAGCGCATGACAAACGCCTTTTCGCCCTCATAATTCAGCGCGCCCCGCGGCACCAGCAGGCTATTGTCGCGGCTCCGTACCTCGATATCGGCGAATGCGGAGAGATCCGGGATGACCCTTGGGTCGGTCTTGTCGATGGTGACACGGATGGGAATGTTCCGGATGTAAAAATTCTCACGCCATCCACCCGTCGCCAGGGCTCCCAAGCCCTGCAATTGCCCCGTGAGTTTGAGCTCCGGGAATGCATCCAGGCCGATCACGGCATCCTGGCCAAAGGCGAAATTTTCGCTCTCGGCCTGATTGACGGTGGCTTCAACAACCATCTGGCTGGGGTCCACAATCTTCATGAAGGAACGGCCGGGGCGCACCTGTTCGCCTTCCGATACCTGGCGCATCTCGCCGTTAATAAAATTCGATTGGATCACCACCAGACCGGCGCGCGGCGCGCGAACGGTAAAGCGATTCAGGTCGTTTTGCAGATCCACCAGATTTTGTTCCTGATCCTGAACCTCAAGTTCCAGGATGCGAATATCGGCCTGCTGCGACTGGCGGCGGATCGGCTCGTCCTTCAACAGTTGTTTGTATCTGGCCTCGCCCTCCTCGGCCGCAAGCTTCAGAATCTCGGCTTCAATTTCACTCTTGACCTCGGAGGTTTTGAGATCGAGGTTCGCCTTGTCGCGCGTCGCCTTGGCCACCAGCAGCGTCTGCTGGAAGTTTTCCCATTCCACCTTGAGGTCGGCGACCTTCTTGGCCAGATTGGCTTCCGCCACTTCCACAAGGGCGCGCTGGTCGTCCAGGCTATCCTGAAGCACGGTGGCGTCGAACTCCGCGACCACATCCCCCTGCTTCACGCTTGCCCCGGCGGGTGCAAGCTTAATGATCGTCAGGGAACGATCAAGCCCCCGCGCATGGACTTCGGGAGCGCTGATATTCGCATAATCGACGGCGGCCGTCTGCCCTCCCGCCCGGATACTCTTCACAAGCTTGCCCACTTTCACCGGGGCCAGTTGGGCCACGGGGATCGCGGGAGTCTTTTCCCCCGTACTTGGCCGCAGCATCATCCACGCGGCGCCCGAACCCACCACGATCACCAGCAGGAGGAGCCAGACCCACCCGCGTGAGCGCTCTTCGGATGGCGGCCGCGGCGCAACCGGAACCGGCTGCACGGAAGGTGTTTTTTCTGGCTGTGCGGATGGCTGAGTGAGAGCGGACATAATAGAATCTCCAGACGGTCTTCGGACACAGTTTGTTACAAAGAGTTAGGCGACGCCATCGCGGCTTCGGTTACTCCGCCGCTTATGGGAGCCACCGATCCCGCGGCCGCCGGGCGGGAACGGTCTCCCGGGCGAACGAAATGCGCATTGTCCTTTATTATTACGGTAAAATTCGCGACCGCCACGCCCAGGCGATCTGCGAGGAATACGTCAAACGGTGCCAGCGATACGCGCGCTTCGAACTGCGGGAGCTAAAGCCCCCTCTCGCGACCTGGGACCAGCCGGGAGCCATCAAGCTGCTGCTGAGTCCGGAGGGCGAGATGCACACGTCGGCGCAATTCGCGCGCGTGATCGAATCCGCGCAACTGGCGGCACGGGATCTTCACCTGGTGATCGGCCCCACGGACGGCCATCCGGAGGCCTGGAAGCAGCGGGCAGACCGGCTGCTGAGCCTTTCCGCGATGACATTCCCCCACGAACTGGCCCGGGCGATGCTCTGCGAACAGGTGTATCGCGGAATCACCCTGCTCGCCGGGCATGCATACCCGCGTTAGAAAATTCGGCCGGCGGATTGCGGCACGGCTCCGAAGCGCTCATGAATATGCCACATCTCTGCCTACCTCTCATCCCTCGACTGGTTCCGGCCGTCTTCGGACTCCCTCCGCCGGGAATAGGAAGTTTCTACTTTGCTGCCTGACACGTTCGGCGGCAAGGCGATACCCCCACCCGGGGAATTGTCATCCGTCTGGTTTTAGATATCATCGGAAAGCGCACTTCGCGGGAGCCGGGCTTTGCCGGGTTTCGGCACCAAGCGAGCTTTCCATCCAAACGGGCGAGGGCCCCTTCGCTCCGATTGGCACGATGATGCTGGGAATTTCGCTGAGGAGACGGAGATGGCAACTTCGGCGGTAACGCTGTACCGCGACATTGGCTGGCCACATCGGGGAGAGGTGACGCCGGAGCTTTTCGTTGAGTTGGAAGCTTTCCATTACGACGGCGATTTGCGGCGAAGGCCAAAGAAGGTGGCGGGTGTGGTCTGGGATGTGGGCGCACGCGCCCGCAAAGAGTTGGTTTCGATTTGCGATTTGCGGAGCGACGGGTCCCTGGACGTGCGCAATCCGACCTTCGGTATCGGCGGCCACCTGATCGCGGTCTCGTTGAACGGAGTCGATGCGGAACCCAATATCGTTCCGGTCTCCAAGCACACGAACGACAAAATGAGTTCGGTCGAGGCGCAATTGCGGAATCTCTGTGCGGGGCCGCGCTATCTGGAAATCCACATTCCTTCCTACTGCGACGAGCAGGACCGGGACCCGCGCGTTCCGAAGAAGTTCGTCTACAAGCTTTACGACAAGTCTGCTCCGCCAGGCGCGGACAATCCTTGCGTGTTCCAGAGGGAGGTCACGCAGGACTGGCTGGCCGTGGGTCCCGCGGCGTTCGACGCAAAACGGATCGGTGCGGTGCGGAGCGCCCAGGTGGGCATGCGGTTCTCCGCATGGCTGGTTGAAAATGTGACCAATGCCGGGCCGGGGAACCGCGACCTGACGTTCCTGAAGGGGCGCCTGCCGCCCCCGGACAAGCGGCCGCTGGCGTTCATGGACTACCTCATGTTGGTGCATCCGTACGTTCTGGATGTGGACGCCAATACGGTGGTGGAATATGTGAACAGCATCGCGCTGGGGGCGAAGTTCGCCAAGTCCGCCCGTCAGTTGGCAATTTTTGGTAACATCCTCAAGCACAACAACTGGCTGTGCTCCGACGTGTACGGGGACCCGTCCGCGGTGTTGAATATAGGCGGATCCGCGGTGCTGGAATATTTCCCGCTGCTGTTGGCGGGAGGCGGGCTGAACGCACCGCATGTGGACCATATTCTGCCCGAAAGCCTGGGTGGCCCCAACTGCTTCTCGAACGCGCAGATCACCAGTCATTCTTACAACGTGCAGAAGGGAAACCGCACAAAATCGCTTGGGCTCCGCGGCGAAGATTGGAAGCGGGAAATGATGGAGAAATGGAAAACAGATCCCCATCTGAAGGACTTCACCCACTAGACAGCACGGAATACGGCGTCGTTCCCGATAGGCGCCCGCGCCGAGGAGACAGCGTCCCAGAACAAACTGCGCTCCATCCCGGCGCATAGCCGCGCGATCCTGTTCGTATTCCGCGTGTTAGAGTGCAAGCATGTCTCGCCGAATACTGCGCCTCTCCTCGAATGGGATCGTCTCTGGATTCCTGCTCGCTCTGCTGCTTGTCCCCATGACAGCACAGGATCGGAATGCACCCCCGCCCGTGCCGCCGGCCGCCAAGGAACCCGCCGCGCCGGCGATTCCGAAGGAGACCTCCGCGGTTACTCATCATGAGATGACCCTGGACGGGAAGCTGCTGAAATACACCGCCACCGCCGCGACCCTGCACATCAACGGGGAAGACGAGAAGCCTTACGGTTCCATTTTTTACGTCGCCTACACGCTCGATGGCGCGGACGCCGACAGCCGTCCGGTGACGTTTATCTACAACGGCGGTCCGGGCTCGGCCTCGATCTGGCTGCACATGGGCTCCATCGGACCCGTCCGTGTGATCAGCGCCAGCCCCAAAGCCACGGGCGCGGCGCCCTACAAAGTACAGCCCAATGAATACAGCCTTCTCGATCGCTCGGACCTCGTGTTCATTGATGCGCCGCTCGCCGGTTACTCCCGCGAAGCCGGCAAGGGCAAAGCCAAGGATTTCGCTGGCGTTGACCAGGATGTCACCGCGTTCAACAAATTCATCACCCGCTGGGTGAGCGTGAACCACCGCTGGAACTCGCCCAAATTTCTCTTCGGCGAAAGCTACGGCACCACGCGTTCGGCCGCCCTCGCTGCTTCTCTTGAAAGCAGCGGGATTTCCTGCAATGGGGTCATTCTGCTGTCGAGCGTGCTGAGCTACGTCGCCCGTTCACAGGGTTTGGTGGATCAGTACGTCGGCAATCTGCCCACCTACGCCGCCACCGCGTGGTATTTCAATAAGATCTCCCGCAAAGGAACGGAAAAGCAGTTCCTCGATAGCGCCCGCGCCTTTGCCGTTGGCGAGTATGCCGAAGCGCTGGCGCTCGGGCACACGCTGCCCTCCGCCAAGTTTGATGCCATCGCCGCGAAGCTGGCTGGCTTCACGGGCTTGAGCGCCGCCTACATTAAGCAAGCCAATCTGCGCATCTCCCCTTCCCGCTTTCGCAAGCAACTGACGCGCGACGAACGCCGGATTCTGGGCCGTTTCGATACCCGCTTTGAGGGCACCGACACCGATGCCGCGGGCGAGACCCCGGGCTACGACCCATCCAGCACCGGCATTACCGGTGTTTATGTCTCGTCATTCCGCGATTACCTCGACCGGCAACTCCAGTACAAATCCGACCTCGACTACCGGGTCAGCGCCGGATCCGCGCTTGGCCGCTGGGATTTCTCGCACCGGCCCGCCGGCGGGGGCTTCGGCCCCGGAAGAGCCATGAACGACGCCTATGTCGCTGGAGACCTGGCCGACGCCATCCGAAAGAACCCCTCCCTGAAGGTCCTCGCCGCAAACGGATTGTATGATCTGGCGACGCCCTTCTTCCAGACCGAGCTCGACCTTGCCCAGATGAACCTGGAGAGAGAACTCGTCCCCAACATCGAATTCACGTACTACCCCGCGGGCCACATGATTTACCTGGATGTCGGCTCCTTGAAGCAGTTCAAGAGCGATCTGGCCTCCTGGTACGACCGCACTCTGCATCCAGGCCAGCAGTGATCGTGGAGGGCGGCCCGCCGTAAATACGCGGGGCGGACCTGGGAGGATGTTGGACCATTGAAGCGGTCTTAAACCGCGGCTTCGGCACGGAGTTGATTGGCCAGCCGGTTCAGGCGTTTTTCGATTTCGTTTCTTACTTTGCGGTAACGGCGCTCGTTGCCTTGGTAGGGGTCTTCGATTTCCCACTCCTCGATGCTGACTACGCGGCTCAGAGAGCTCGGGAAGGGGAAGCCGCTCATGTTCACGATGAGGTCGAAGGAGCGGAGGTCGAAGACATCCAGACCCTTGGAGCTATGATTCCTTAGCGAGACGTCGCGCTCAAGCATGGAGGCGGCGGTTTCGTCGGGGATGAAGCCTAGCGGGGAAACTCCCGCGCTCTCGGCTTCGATCACATCGGCGTGGTAGGCGCGGGCGAAGCCTTCGGCCATCTGGCTGCGGCAGGCGTTGCCGTAGCAGACAAAGAGCACGCGGGCGCGGTTTGCATACGGCGCGGCGGCCGACGGTTCGGCTGGGGCATCCACGCCGGTTGCGGCATCCGGACGGCGAGCGGGCAGTGAAGAAAATCTCATCATGAAAACGCAAGCACGCACACGAAGCGCGTATCTTCAGGATATCGGATGGCCGGGCGCCAGCCTTTAGGATAGCCGTCCCTGACGGCGGCGGTTCTCAACCCTTGACCGCGTACACCACCATGAGGGCGGTGATGAGCACGCTGGCGATCCAAAGCCACGCGGTGCCCCAGCGGTTGGGGGCGGTTTCCGCCGGCTGCAACTTGTGGCGCAGGTAGAGAATACCGATGCAGATAACGGGCAGGGTGAGCGCCTGGGCCAGGCCGCCCGCCACCACCATGCTCACGGGGTTCTTAAAGACGTAGAAAAGCGTGACGGGGATGACGGTGAGCACGATGATAAAGCGATCTCGCCAGCGATTGCGGGCGCTGATATCTTCGCGCTCAAAGCCGCCCATCATGCGGACCATGTCGGCGTAGATGCGCGAATGCGCCGCCGTGGCCGCAAAGATGGTCCCGTAGAGCGTGGCCACCGCGCCCAGGTAAAAGAGCACGAGCGCCCATTCGCCAAGAGTGCTGGTATAAAGCTCGGAGAGCGTGGCGATCATGGTGCCAGCGTCGGGCACGACGCCCTTGGGGTGGAGGACGGCCGCGCCCAGCACGTAGAAGGCACAGGTGGCGACGGTATAGACCAGCATGGAGAAGACGACATCGACGTGCATGACACGTATCCAGCCGCGGGCGCGCTCGACCCAGGCGGGACCGGCGGAGCGCGGCCCGGTGAAGCGGGCGTAGCCCTTTTCCACGCACCAGTAGGGATACATGAAGATTTCGCTCGCGCCGACGCCGGTCATGCCAAAGACAGCCACCGCCGTGAGCAGGCCGCCGGACGGCATGGCGGGCCAGAGCCCCTCGAACAACTCAGACCAGCGAAACTCGGGAGATTTCATCACCATGGCGGCCGAGAGCACGGTGAGCATGGTAAAGAAGCCGACCTTCACCATGGCGAGGCTTTCGATGCGGTGATAGCCGCCGCCGAGCAGCAGCGCGAGCGAGATCGCCACGATGGGCAGCACCCAAAGCTTCACGGAGAGGAACGGCATCAGGGAGTTGAGCACCTGGGCCACACCGCCGAACATGGCGCCCACCTGGAACTGTGTCATCAGCACCATGAGCGCCCAGACCCAGACGATCCAGTTCACCTTGAAGCGCGGCCCTGGAACCCGATCGAAGGCTTCAAGCCCCGTTTCACCGGTGGAAATGACGAAGCGGCCGAGCTCGGCCTGCACGATGGGCTTGATGAAGCAACTGAAGAGGATGATCCAGAGGGCGGCGAAGCCCGTCTGTGCCCCGAGCGTGGTGGTGGCGATGAGCTCGCCGGAGCCGACAATGGAGGCGGCCAGGATCATGCCGGGCCCGATTTTTCGGAAAGTGGCCAGAATGCCTCGCGGGGGATCGGCGACGGCCTGGGGAGTGAGCCGGTAGGGGTCCAGTGTTTCGTGCGGTGGTGGAGCGTTTTCCACAAGCATAGTAGGGAAGTGTATCGCACGAAGGCGAGGGGAAGGAGAGTTTTCCGTCCACGCCGCGTGAATTCCGCTCACGCGCCGCGGAACGCCTTGCTACGATGAGAAAAGTTCGCACGACTAGAACGTCCAGTACCGGAGGCCGGCCAGGATGGAACACACGATTCTCGCGATCCACGCGCATCCGGATGACATCGAGTTTCTGGCGGCGGGCACGCTGTCCGGGCTCTCGCGCGGCGGCAAGCGCGTGATTCTGGCGTCGATGACCGCGGGGGATTGCGGAGCGATCTCCGAGGACGCGGAAACGATCTCGCGGATTCGCGTGCGGGAGGCGGCGAACTCGGCGGAACTGGCGGGCGCGCGCTACTATTCACTCGGCTTCAAGGACATGGCGATCTTCAGCGACGACGCCTCGCGGCGGCGTATCACGGAGTTCCTGAGAGCGATCCGCCCCACGATTGTGGTTACCTCATCGCCGGAAGATTATATGTCGGATCACGAGGCTACCGCGGTTCTGGTTCGCGACGCCTGCTTCGCGGCGGCGCTGCCGAACTACACGACGCGGCACCCCTCGCCCGCGACGCCGCTCGCCGAGATTCCAGCGCTGTATTTTATGGATCCGCTCGGCGGGGTGGATCGCAATGAGCGGCCCATTATCCCCGATTTCGTGGTGGATATCGAAGAGACTTTCGACCTTAAAATCGCGATGCTGATGGAGCACAAAAGCCAGAGGGAATGGCTGCGGGTGCGGCACGGTCTCGACAACTACGTCTCCAGCATGCAGAAATGGACCCGGGAACGGGGCGCTCTGGCGGGGATACGGATCGGCGAAGGCTTCCGGCAGTATCGCGGGCACCCTTATCCGCGCGAGGAACGGTTACAGGATCTGCTGCGAGGAAAGCTTCACATCCCTCTCGCCTTGCGGGACGAGGAGCAGCGAACGGCGTCTCCGGAGAATGAGGATACGGCTGAAATTCCGGCCGCGGGCGCGGAAGCTACGGTTTCTCCGGAAGATAAATCCGCCACGCCGAGATAGCAAACCAGAGCACGGAGCAAACGAGGAACACAGCCTTGTATGTCCCTTCGTCGAACGCGCCGGTGAAGACGAGCACCGCCGATGCCAGGCAGCCGGCAAGCGCGATTCCAGAGAGGACGCCGAGGGTGAGTTTCATGCCGTTCGCGCCCTTAGCTTCCCGAGCAGAGTGTAGCTGAACAGCGCCACGAAATAGCCGGGAAGCCACCGGAAATAGAGGTGCGTGGGCAGCGCGAAACAGAAAAGCAGCGTTCCAACCCACACACCGAGAACGCTCCAGCTTATCCGTTTTCCCTTGCGTTCCGCTTCGAATCGCGGAATACCGAGGCGGGGGAAGATCCAGTGTTCGGCCAGCACGATGGCTCCCATGGGCATGAGCAACAGGCCGTATACGGCGACGTAATCGAGCAGCTTCAAAAAGACGACGGGAAAACACGCAACGATGGTGGTGGCGATGCCCGCGACGAGGGTAATGCGCCACCGGGGCCATCCAGGGGTAACCACCTGGAGCGCGAGGCCGACGCGGTAGAGCGTGGGGTTCGCCGTGGTCCAACCGGCCGCGAAGACCGCCACCGCGCCCGCGATGCCGGCGGCCGTGTAGGCCATCAGCCCAGGGTTCATTTCACGATCGACCGCCGCCACCATGACGCCGCTGCAGATCCACGCCAGAAAGTGCCCAGGGAACATGCCGAACGCGGAGCAGAACCCGGTCTTCCAGCTTTTCGCATAACGAAAGAGCGCCATGTCGGAGAGGCCGACATGCATGGCCAGGTTCGCGAACCAGGCAAAGAAGGCGACATGCCAGAAGTTGAATTGCTCCTGGCCGAGGCTGGGATGGCCGGTCCAGATCTTCTGATTCGCCACCTCCCAGAAATTTGAAAAATCCGGCGCTACGCCCAAGCGCGGGAGCAGGGCGAGCGCGCCGGCGACAAAGACCAGGAAAATCCAAGGAGAGCAAAGTTCGGCGAACTGGCTGACTTTTTCAAAACCGAGGATAGCTATCAGCGTAAACGACATTCCAATAGCGAACGTAAGCAGCACCCAGCCGGCGCTATTCGGAAGAACATCGGTGAGTTGCGGGCTGGGAATATCGAAGGCGAGGCCGAGCGCCGTGGAAGAGACGGAGATCATGGCGCCGGCAAGGATGCAGAAAAGGAATGCGTTGCCAATGTTGTAGATGGCGGTGACGCCGGGCCCGGCGATGCGGCGCAGATACCAGTAAAGGGTGAGGCGCGTTTGTACGGCGATGGGCGCGCAGAGAAAGGTCCAGGAAAGCACCGCGAGAATGTTTCCAACAATGAGGCCGCCAAAAAGATCCGCCGCGGTGACGCCGTGGAGCACAAAGAAAGCTCCGATGACGAATTCCGTGGCGGCAACATGCTCCCCGGCAAGCAGGTTCGCGAAGCGGGCGTTCGAATGAAGGTGCTTTTCATCCACGGGCTCGCGATCGAACTCGTAGAGCTTATCCATCCGGTCAGCAAGGCGTTCGTCGGTGTGCGGGGATTCCGTCATGTGGATCTCTTGCGCGCGGCGTGGAAATTGTCAACGATATTTCATACGCGCGCGGATTGCAACGAAGGGAACGGCTCGGACGCTTCCCGCGGCCACCGTCGCGCCATTCCGGGAGAGCAAATGGACGAAGAGAAACCGATCCGCGTGACGATACGGCCATCGATCCGGGAACTGGCGAAGCGAATCGCCGGGGACCTGGCGCGCTGGATGGGCGGGCAGCTTCTCATCGCGTTTCTGACCGCCGTCTGCTATGCCGCCGGATTCGCTCTGGCGGGCCTCCCGTGGTGGCCGCTCTTCGCGGCGGCGAACGGCTTTTTCCATTTGATTCCGATCGCCGGCGCCGCCCTGGCGCTGTTGCTGCCCGTTGCCGGATGGCTGGCGCTCACGAACGGCGACACGGCAATGCTGTTGTGGATCGTGGCGGTCTGCGCGCTGGTCCAAGGCTTCGAGGGCTTCTATCTCACCCCGAAGATCCTGGGCGCCAAGCTCCGCATGAAGCCGCTGCTGGTTTTTCTGGCAGTGGTGGCTGGGAGCGCGCTGTTCGGGTTCGCGGGGGCGTTTTTTGCGGTTCCGGTGCTGGCGGCCGCCATGACATTATGGCGCTGGTGGTATGGAGACACGCCCGCCAGGCGAACGCGCAAGACTTAAGCGCCGCCCCACTTGAGTTTGTCGCGCAGCACATCGAAGAAGTGCTTGTCTGGCGGTGCGACCAGGCGCACGACGCGCTCGGAGCGGCGGCAGATGACGCGATCGCCCGGTTCGAGGGGATGCCCCACCTGGCCATCGATCGTGAGCCAGACGCGGTCGTTGCGGGAATTCAGCATCAATTCGAGCACGCTGGAATCCGGAACGACGACGGGCCGGTTAGTCAGGATGTGCGGGCAGATGGGGGTGAGACAGAAGCACTCCACGGTGGGGTAAATGATGGGCCCTCCGGCCGACAGGGAATAAGCCGTGGAGCCCGTGGGCGTGCTGATGATGACACCATCGGCCTTGTAGCCGCACATGTGGCTCTCATCCACCCGCAGATCGAATTCCACCATCCGCGCGAGAGAGGAATTCGTGACCACCACATCGTTAAGGGCTTCGTAGGAGGCCAGCAAGCGGTCGCCGCGCATGAGCTCGCACTTCAGCAGGCGGCGGCGCGACTCCCGATACCGGCCGCGGAGAACGCGCTCAAGTTCTTCCATCACCGCTTCGCCAGGCACGGCGGAAAGAAAACCGAGACGGCCGAGGTTCACCGGGAGAATCAGGATATCGCGGCCCATCACGGCGCGAGTGGCCGCAAGCAGGGTACCGTCCCCCCCGAGGGAGATCAGCAAGTCGCATCCTTCGGGAACATCGTTCTCGGGGAGGCCCCCGTCCTCCCCGAGATAACCCGCGCTCACACGGTCCAGGCGCACGGTAAGCGTCCGGGACCGCATCCAGTGGACCATCTTCGGAACCCACTTCTCGCTGGCCTCCACGTTGGGCTTCGCAATGAGGCCAATGGTGCGCACTTGAATTGCTGGAGATGTCATGACAGATGCTCCGCGTAGAGCAAGAACTCCTTATTTCCTTCAGCGCCCAGAATGGGGCTCGGCACGACGCTGGTTCGGAAACCCAACGCGCCCACCGCGGCCTCCACCTTCGCGCATACCTCGGCGTGCAAAGCAGCGTCCTTGACGATACCTCCCTTGCCCACCTGTTCGCGGCCGACCTCGAACTGCGGCTTCACCAGCAGAACCATGCGGCCTTCGGGCTTCAGCAGCGGAGGCAGCACTGGAAGAATGCGCAAGATCGAGATAAAGCTTACATCGAGCACGACCAGATCCACCAATTCCGGCAGCAGGTCCGGCTCCAAATAGCGGGCATTCACACGCTCATGGACCACGACATTCGGGTGCTGGCGGATACGCCAATCGAGCTGATTGCGGCCGACATCGACGGCGTAGACGCGGGCGGCCCCGTGCTGCAACAGGCAATCCGTGAAACCGCCGGTGGAGGCGCCCACGTCGAGGCACACCAAGCCGCCTGGGTCGATACCAAACGCGGCGAGAGCGCCCTCCATCTTCAAGCCGCCGCGGCTGACATAGGCAGGTTTAGCCGAGATCCCGATCACCGCGACGCCACTCGCGGGTTCGCCGGCCTTGCGGGCTTTCCGTCCATCCACCGTGACTTCGCCGGCGAGAATCATCGCTTGCGCTTTCTCACGGCTCTCGGCCAGGCCGCGCTTCACGAGCAAAACATCCAGCCGCTCGCGGGGTGCCGTCTTGGCGGAAATGTGCTTTGCGAGCGCCATGCCCTTATGCGGTCCGCTCGACGATCAGCGCCGCCAGGCGGTGGAGACTCTCCGCGCGATCCCCGAACACGGCAAGAGCTTCGCGAGCCTTCGCTTTTTCCCCGGCGGCCATGCGTTTCGAGGCATCGAGGCCGTATACCGCCGGGAAGGTGATCTTCGCCTGCGCCGCGTCCTTGCCCGCCGTCTTGCCGAGCCGTTCACTCGATTGTTCAACGTCTAGAACGTCATCGACGATCTGGAAGGCCAGGCCGACATGCTCGCCGAAGCGGCTGAGCGCATCGAGCCGCGCCTCGTCCGCGCCCGCGACAATGGCGCCCATGCGAACGCTGCCGCGCAGGAGCGCCCCGGTTTTGGCGCGATGGATGGATTCGAGCAGAGCGGCGGTGGGCTTCTGATGCTCCCCT
>CAZXBZ010000061.1:0-7486 GCA_964639135.1 uncultured Solibacteraceae bacterium
ATGTTAGATCGACCAGGGCAGCTCGTGATGCTAGTTTATAAACTGCTTCATCCGGCCACGACGAAATATCATCCGCCTCAAGCGCAAAGATACGGGAGCTCCCAGCCATCATATGGTCAAACTTAAATCGTCCATTCTCATCCGTAATTACAGCCAGACGACTCCTTTGCTCTATTTCCGAGCCCGCCGGTACAGCGACTACTAGAGTTTGAACAGCAGGACGCGTTGATTCAATAAATACTATACCCGATATCGTCCTGTTTGCATGAGTGAGCTCCACTGTTAACTCATACATTCCTCCACTTCGGCAGTCTACCCGCATTCCCGATACCAGGCCCCCATCGTGAAATCGAATTCCTTTTATAGCAATATCCTTGGGAAGATCCGACATTTCTATTAAAAAATTCTCACGACTAAGATCAGAAAACTGAAAACTTAAATCATCATTTATCCGCGTATGCACACTAACAGTTGGCAATTCTGGCTTTATAATGATGGAAGCATTTGCTATATCTTGGAAAGATCCTTGGTCAAATTTTACCAAGCCTTCAATATCACAGGCAGGCAAAATGGCTATTTCAATATCATCTATATCTTCCTGCACTATTGTCATTGATGTTCTACCTAGTAGTTTCTGACCACTACCGAAAAGCAGCAGATATTCCCCTGATGGCAAGGATGCGAGGTGGAACGTTCGTTCCTCCCCGGCCACAGCCGCCATTCCACTAATCGATTGAAATACCTCAGACTCTGGTGTACCCGCAGGGACCGCCATCACAAATGTCGATTCCGGAATCGATTCCCCACGGATGCGGCCCGACGCGGAAAAAGTTCTACGTTTTAACAGCTCTATATGCAGGTGAAGATCATCCCCGCCGTCGACCCGCGCAGGCATGGGGTAGTCCGTCGTGATGTAGCTTTCCCTTCCGGCTTCTATTTCTGCCCCCTTCGGCGTGGCTCCAGGGCGGATTAACTCCATAGGCGCTGCTCTCAGACTGTATGTGCCGGGCGGCACATCATTAAATCGATACTCGCCGTCAGAAGCGGTTACTCCAATACCACGAGTAATTGAACGTTTAATACCTCTTGTGATTTCAGTCCGGAGTAGATATACCCTTACGCCGGACTTGGGATCACCTAGTTCATCCATAACACGTACCGTGACACGTGCGAGCGGTGTAAGCTGGAAGTCGAGCGACAGCAGGCGTCGATCCGATTTCGCCACAGATATGACCTTACCTTTCCCCATGGGGCCGCGGGCGCCATACTCCGCTCTTAGATATGCTGGATGAGTCGCATAGAGCCGGTAAAGACCAGGACCCACGCCAGTAAAACGATAGTTTCCGTTTAGATCAGCCTTCACAGTCTGAAGGGCGGCACCTCCGGCACTCGCGGAAACTATTACTACCTCGGCGTTCCTAAGCGCTTCTCGGGTGATCGATTGTACCTTTCCTCCGAGCTCAAGACCTTCACCTCTTGACGCAGGCTGGCCGAGTAGCGAATAGGTAGATAGGGCAAGTGCGACACTAATTAGTCTCAGTGAGCCCATGATAGTGCTTTACCTCCAATGAATGGCTCCTTACACCTTTTGCTCTGATACACTCAGTCTAAATTAGCAGCCCGCCACCGGAACGAGGTGTCGCTCTTTTACTCGGGTGAGAATCCGTTCCCCAAGAACAAATCTCCCCACCGCGAGGGAGCATCATGAATCGAGTATCCAGCATTTTCAGCCAGATGTTAAGTGTTAAAATTCGTCCTCGCGACGCTGTTTCAGCGCGCCGTCGAGGAGCAGCGGAACGACCGGTTTGCGCGGCTTCCCGCAGCCGCTCGAACTTACCGGACAGGTGGAATCCGAGGGTGACGTGGCAATCTCCCATGTCTCACTTTACGGGGCACTCCACCACCAGAATGCTGACTCTATTTGCTGTGCATCATATTTTGGTGTACACCATGGCGGGGTCATTTCTAATTCGTTTCGATCAGGCCGACTAAATACTGGGCAATTGAAAGAGACGCGGTTGCGCCTGGGCTGGGGGCGTTGATGAGGTGGAGGGCGTTGGGGCGGAGGACGTAATCGAAATCTTGCACCAGTGTGCCGCCGGGCGAAAGGGCTTGCGCGCGCACGCCGGCGGCGCGTTCTCCAAGATGCGCTTCCTCGATGGCGGGGACGAGGCGCTGGAGCGAGCGGCAGAACGCCCGGCGGCTCAGCGAGCGGTAAACCTCGTAGGCGGCCATGCCGGGGTAGCGGGCAAGGAAGCGCCAGAGCCCGGAGTAGCCCAGCGCGTCGGCGAAGTCCCTGGCGGAGAAATCCGAGAGCGAATATCCCTCCCGCGCGGTCGCGAACACGGCGTTCGGCCCCGCCTCCACGCCGCCCTTAATCATGCGCGTGAAGTGTACACCGAGGAAAGGGAATTTGGGATCGGGCACCGGGTAGATCAGGTTCTTCACCAGGCCCGCGCCTTCCTCCGAAAGCACGAAATACTCTCCGCGAAACGGCACGATGCGGCTGGCGCGCGTTTCGCCAGATTCGGCGAGGATACGGTCGCAGTAAAGGCCGGCGCAGTTAAAGAGAAACCCCGCCGAGGCTTCGTGCTCACCCGCTTGAAAGCGCCACTGGCCATCGGCAAAGCGCAAACCGCTCACTTCGGCACGAAGAAGAACTTCCCCGCCCCGGCGGCGAATCTCCCGCGCCATCGCTTCACACACCGAAGGGTAATGCGTGATGCCCTCCTCGGGCACGCGGAGCGCGGCCACGCCGCGGACATTCGGTTCCACCTCGCGCATTTCCTCCGGCCCAAGCCAGCGGAGGCCCCCCACGCCGTTGGCGGCGCCGCGCGCCTCAAGGTCCCGGAGACGGGGAATTTCGTCCTCCGTGACGGCGACCACCAGCTTCCCGCAAAGCTCATGAGGCACCTCATGCCGGCGGCAGAACTCCACCATCTGGCGGATGCCTGAAACCGCGAGCTTCGCCTTCAGGGAACCCGGTTTGTAATAGAGGCCGCAGTGCAGTACGTTGCTGTTGCGCCCGCTCTGGTGGCGCGCGACGCCGGATTCTTTTTCGTACACCGTAACGGGCGTCGCGGGCCAGGTTTCGAGACAGCGGAGCGCGACGGCCAAGCCGATGATGCCGCCACCCACAACGGCAATGGACCGCGGCGCTGCATTCACGAGCATATTCCTTGAGGGTACCGCGAGCGCGTTTCCGGACGGCATAAGAGCACACACGAAAGGAAACGGCAAAAATCAGGGCATGCGCAGCGTTCCCACGAGTTCCGTCACATTCCGGACGCCCCCGGCACGGCAGAAGCCGTCGAGTTCGCGCGCGATGCGCGGGATAGCCGACGGGTCGGCGAAGTTCGCGGCGCCAACTTCCACGGCGCTGGCCCCGGCAATGAGGAATTCGGCCGCGTCCTCGCCCGTCATCACGCCGCCGATGCCGACCACGGGAATCTTCACCGCGCCCGCCGCTTCATGGACCATGCGAAGAGCGATCGGCTTGATGGCCGGCCCCGAGAGTCCGCCGAACCCGGCGCCGATACGCGGCTTGCGCGCGCGCGCATCGATGGCGAGAGCGATGAACGTGTTCACCAGCGATATGGCGTCCGCGCCCGCGTCTTCCGATGCTTTCGCGAACGGCTTGATGCTCGCGACATTCGGAGACAGTTTCACGAGCAGCGGCCGCCGGGCCGCCGCCCGAACCGCGGACACCACTTCGGCCAGCAGCACGGGATCGGCGGCGAACGCGATGCCGCCTTTCTTCGTGTTCGGACACGAGACGTTCAATTCGTAGCCCGCGATTCCCGGCGCGTCTTCGAGCACGCGAACCACTTCGACGTAATCCTCAACCGCGTAACCGAAGACGTTCGCAAAAATCGGGGTGCCGCAGCCGGTGAGCAGCGGCAGCTTCTCTCGGACAAAGGCGCGCACGCCAACGTTCTGGAGGCCCACCGAGTTGATCATCCCGGCTTCCGTCTCCCAGAGACGCGGCATCGGGTTGCCGGCGATCGGCTCCCGAGAGAGCCCCTTGACGACAATGCCGCCAAGCGCCCCGAGGTCCACGATGGATGCAAACTCGACGCCGTAGCCGAACGTGCCGGAGGCGGCGATCACCGGGTTCTTGAGCGGCACGCCGCAGAGCGTGGTGGCCAGGCGGCTGGAAGTCACGGGAGTTCCCCGGCGGGTACCGTGGAAAGCGGGCGGAGGTTGGTTATCAGTTGCCGGCGCATGGGGCGTCCTTATGGGAATGATATCCTGAGATGAGGTGCCAGGCCACGCTGGCGGAAACTCTCCGGGCCGCCCGATCCTCTTATAACCGAAATGCAAGACCGGGACGGCTTGGTTGCATTCGACCTATTCCGTCCGGGCCTCCCCGCGAATTACACAGAAAGTGAATATAGGAATATTGCCGTGAAATTCTTCCTCGACACCGCGAATCTCGAAGAACTCCGAACCGCTGCCGCTTGGGGCATGGCGGACGGAGTCACCACCAACCCGTCGCTTATCGCAAGAGAAGGCAATCCAATCGAAAAGCAGATTGCCGCGATCTGCGAGATCGTGGACGGCGACATCAGCGCCGAAGTGGTGGCCACCGAATACGAAAAGATGGTCGAGGAAGGGCGAAGGCTGGCGGGTATCCATCCGAACGTGGTGGTAAAACTGCCGCTCACGCGGGACGGCATGAAGGCAACGGCGACGCTCAGCAAGGAGCAGATTCGCGTCAACGTGACGCTGTGCTTCACCGCCCCCCAGGCGCTGATCGCGGCTAAGGCCGGCGCGTATATTATCAGCCCCTTTGTCGGCCGTCTGGACGATCTTGCCATGACCGGCATGGAACTGGTGGAAGAAATCGTCACCATTTACAGCAACTACGGATATGAAACGCAGGTGCTGGCGGCATCGATCCGCTCGCCTCTTCATGTCAAGGAAGCGGCGCTGTACGGAGCGCACATCGCCACGATACCGTTCAAAGTGCTGGATTCCCTGTTCAACCATCCGCTCACCGACAACGGCCTGGAGAGGTTCCTGAAGGATTACGCGAAGGCCTTCGACACGGGCAAGAGCAAGTAGCCCCCGATTCCCCCAGGGCACGCTCATTGAGAGCATGCCCTGGGAAACTCTCGGAATCGTTGTTACCCTTTCGAACGCCGCCGCGTCTCAATGAGATGTGCCGCGGGGGATGGGATGGGCGTCGCGGAACTCGGGAATCCATCAAGCGCCTGACCGAATCCCCGCAAGGAGTGCGATTGATGTTGAGAACCGCGATACGCCACTGGGTGCAAGTTCCTCTGGCGCTGCTGCTGCTGCTCGGCGCGCTTGGCGCACAGGAAGCGGTAAAGGACACCAGTCCCCATTCATCGGCGGAGCTGGTAAGTGAATTCTCGACTGTTGTTCCCGGCGAGCCGTTCACCCTCGGCCTTTCCATGAAGCTCGACCCGGAGTGGCACAGCTATTGGGTGAACCCGGGCGATGCCGGCCAGGGCACAAAGATCAAATGGAACAAGACCGGAGGCGCGGCGATCTCCGGCGTAATTTACCCCACCCCGCACTACATCCCCCAGCCGCCACTCGCCTCCTACGGCTATGAAAACGAAGTGATGCTGCTGCTCGACGCCGTGGCGCCGAAGGAGTGGAAGCCGGGCACCGAGGTCACGCTCTCCGGGGAGGCTAACTTTCTGGTTTGCCGCGATGTTTGCCTGCCCGCGCGGGAAGCCGTATCGGTGACGCTGAACGTGGGCGGCGAGGCCGAGGAAAACACCAACTGGGCGATGGCCTTTGCGCGCGCCCGCCGCGCCCTGCCCAGACCCGTGGAAGAAACACCGGGCCTTGGTATCCGCGCCGCGCTGGCCGATGGCGGGTACCTGGTGGCGCTCAAGAGCGATTCCCCCGCCGACCTCGCGAAAATCCCTCTCGACAAACTGCGCTTTTTCGCGGAAGATCCGGGCGTGATCCAGCACGCCGGAGAGCAGCCACGCGCGATATCGGGGAATGAGGCCGTTCTTTTCGTCCCCGTGAGTGAATTTTCAAAAGCGCCCGCCGAACGTTTGCGTGGTTTGCTTGCACTCCCGGAGAACGCCCGGTGGAAAAGTGGAACCGCTATCCATACGCTCGCCTTCGACGTTCCGGTGGAAGCGAAAGGCAGCATCGTCATGCCCGCGGGCCGGGCGGCTGAAGGCGGCGGCGTCTCGCTGTCGCTCCTGCTGATTTTGCTATCGGCCTTCACCGGAGGCGTGATCCTTAACCTGATGCCTTGTGTGTTCCCGGTGCTCTCGCTCAAGATCATGGGGTTCGTACAGCAGGCGATGGAAGATCGCGCGAAGATCCGCCGCCACGGCTTCGTTTTTGCGGCCGGCGTACTGGCGTCATTCTGGACGCTGGCGGGGCTCCTGGTGGTACTGAGAGCGGGTGGAGCGCAGCTTGGCTGGGGCTTCCAACTGCAATCGCCCGCGTTTGTGGCCGCGATGGCACTCCTGATTTTCGGCCTGGGGCTCAGCATGGCGGGCGTGTTCGAAATCGGCGCATCGCTCACGCGCCTGGGCGCGGCGGGCGGTGGCGCGGGAGGTTACGGCTCGTCGTTCTTTAGCGGAGTTCTGGCGACCGCCGTGGCCACTCCCTGCACCGCCCCGTTCATGGGCGGCGCTCTCGGGTACGCGGTCAGCCAGCCGGCCTGGGAATCGATGCTGGTCTTTACAGTGCTGGGCGCGGGGATGGCCGCTCCGTATCTGCTGCTCTCTCTCAACCCCGGATTGCTCAAGCGGCTGCCGCGCCCCGGCGCGTGGATGGACACGCTCAAGCAAATCCTCAGCTTCCCGCTCTTCGCGACGGTAATCTGGCTGGTCTGGGTGTTCGGGCTCCAGACTGGCATCCATGGCGCCACCGGCTTGCTGGCGGCGATGCTCGCTCTGGGAGTCGCGGGATGGATCCTGGGGCGATGGAACGCCTATGGCATCAGCACCGCCGCGCGCGCGCTGAGCCGCTCGATCGCCGCGCTGGCCGTCGTCACCGCCCTTGCGCTCGCCTGGAACGCATCCCTCAACAGAGCCCCCGCGCTCGGCTCCACCGCGGGAAACACCGCCGCGTGGCAGCCGTGGAGCCCGGAGACACTCGCGACTCTCCGCGCCGAGGGGAAGCCGGTTTTCGTCGATTTCACGGCCGCCTGGTGCCTCACCTGCCAGGTGAACAAGCGGGTGGTGCTTCACCGCGATTCGGTGGAGCAGGCGTTCCGGGATAAAGGCGTCACGCTGCTGGTGGCCGACTGGACAAATAACGACCCCGCCATCGCCCGCGAACTCGAGGCAATGAACCGGAGCGGCGTGCCCGTCTACGCTCTTTACAAGAATGGCACTGAAAGCCCGGAACTCTTGCCGGAAATCCTTACCGAAAGCATCGTAATGGAAGCACTAGCGAGCCTCCCGGAGAATGACGCCATTTCACAGCGTTAGCTAAATCCGATGCGGCTTCCGGAAGCCGCATCGGATTTAGCTAACGC
>CAZXBZ010000061.1:7496-12719 GCA_964639135.1 uncultured Solibacteraceae bacterium
GGCAGCCCGCGCAACCCCAATCCGCCACGGCCATGCCGGGCGGCAAGAAGCAATTAAGAAACAATTGGAAGGAGTATCTCTCGATGAAACAGACGACTGTTCTCACCGTCACCCTGCTCGTCCTACTTACGGTTATCGCCGGTCTCCAGGCGCCGGCCGCCGCCAAGGTGGGCTCCACGGCCCCCGCATTCACCGTCAAGGACATGAACGGCAATTCTCACAGCCTCACCAGCCACACTGGAAAATACATCGTACTCGAATGGGTCAACCACGGCTGCCCGTTCGTGGGAAAGCAATATGGAAGCGGAAATATGCAGGCACTTCAGAAGGAATGGACGGCAAAAGACGTCGTATGGCTCTCCGTGATTTCCTCGGCGCCGGGCGAGCAAGGGCACAGCGCCGGCTCGAAGGCGAAGGCGGATTACAAAGCCAAGGGCTCAAATGCCACGACCGTGCTGCTCGACGAGACAGGCGCGATGGGGAAAGCGTATGGAGCGATAACGACACCGCATATGTTCATCATCGACCCCGCGGGAAAACTTATCTATAACGGCGCCATCGATGATAAGCCGACAACGGACCTGGCGGACGTGAAGACCGCCAAGAATTACGTTTCCGCCGCGCTACTCGAGGCAACGTCCGGGAAAGCCGTCAGTCTGGAGACTTCCCAGCCCTATGGCTGCGCGGTGAAATACTAATCCACGGCGCGGGGCGGCGAGGCCGGAAATCAATCGTCCGGCTGCCCTGCTCCGCGCCACTCCTTGCCCCCAATCTCTCCAAAAAAGTACCTGAGGCTCCAGGGGAGCCTGGCTGGCACTACGCCCCTTCTTCGCCGGAGTTTTTCAGGGGCTGCCTCTGAATGCCGCATGATCGAGTGATTTATTGATCCGATTCGATAAATTCGCTTCTTCCGCGCTCCCTTTGTACTGATACCGCCCCGGATACATCGTTTCGCGGAAGCCCTTCATGATGGAACTAGCCGGCGACGGCCGGCCCTCACCATGAAGCCCGTTCGCTTTATCGATCAGCATGAGCTGGGCATCGCCTCGGCGCTTCTGGCCGTGTGTCTGCTGGTTGCGATGGGAATCGGCCTTGACCTGAACCTGAGGCGGCAATTTCCAGACCGCGAATACGTAGTCGCAACAAACCACTCGCCGCCTTTCCAGATCGTGAACTCCGACGGCAGCGTGAGCGGCGCGATGGTGGAGGCGCTGCGAATGGCGGCGGACCGGCTGGGAGTCAGGCTGCGCTGGGTGGTGGTTCCCGATGGACCGGACGCCCACTTAGGAGCAGACCCCGCAGTGGATCTCTGGCCGTTTCTTCTGCGACTTCCCGAACGGGAAAAACGGTTCTACATTGCCCAGACCTTCGCCAGCGTCGGCTATGTGCTGGCCGGCAGCCAGCCTATTCCGGATAATTCCGCCACGGCCATGGCGGGCAAGCGCATCGCCTTTCGAGACTTGCCTCTCTTTCACCAAATGGCCGAAAAGCGCTATCCGAACAGTATCGGCGTTCCAATGCACGGCGTGGACGATATTTTGCGCGCCGCGTGCAATCAGGAAGTCGATGTTGCGATCACCGAACCCGTCCAACTGCAGGACTTTCTATTGCGCTCGCGGAACCTATGCCTGGACGGACCCCTTCAAATTTCCGAACCGCTAGACAAAAAATTCCCGCTGTCCATTGCCTCCACCTTCGCCAATGCGCCGCTAGCCGACGCGCTTCGCACGGAATTGGGGGTCATGGCGAGAGAGGGCGCGCTGGATGAAGTCTTCTCCCGCTATCAGCCGCTGGGCATTCTTCGCGATGCCGACACTTTTTTGCGGACGGACGCGGAAAACTCCGAAAATATCGCATTCTATTGCCTGCTGGTTTTCGCGGGGCTTTCGGCCTATCTGGGCGCCCGGATTCTCCGGCTGCGCCGCAAAGAGGCCAAAGCCACCAGGCTGGCGGACGAACGCTACCGCTATCTCGCGGATATGAGCCACGAGCTTCGCACGCCGCTGAACGGCATCCTCGGCATGGCCGGCCTTCTGCGGGAAGCGAGACTCACGCCCATGCACCGGGGCTATCTGGAGATGATTGAACATTCCGGCAACGAACTGCTGGTGATGATCAACAACATCCTCGATCTCGCCAAGCTTGAGAGCCAGGGATGTTCGACAATCCTGGAGCCATTCCTGACCCGCGAAACACCCGGCGCTCTCTTCGGCAATTTCATCCCCACGCTGCAGGCGCGCGATATCGAGAGCGTGCTTGAAATCGACCCGAGGACGCCGGAGAGAATCCGGCTGGATGGCGCCAAGTTCCGGCAGATTTTCGTCAACCTCATGGGTAACGCGGCGAAATTCACCGAGACAGGCTTCGTGCATGTAAGGCTTCTCACGATGGAGTTTCCATCCGGAGACCGCCATCTGCGCGTGGAAGTGATCGACAGCGGACCGGGAATCTCCCCCACCGAGCAGGAGAGGCTGTTCCATGCGTTCGAGCAAGCCGGCGCGGGACGCCTTCATGGAGTGAAGGGCAGCGGTTTAGGCCTTGAGATTTCGAAGCGGCTGGCCTTCTTCGCCGGCGGGCGGATGGGCGTGAACAGCGTGCCCGGCGAAGGAAGCACCTTCTGGTTTGAACTGCCTTTCGAGCAGGACGCCGCGGATAGCGGATCCTTAAACCCAGATACCGAAGCGGCACTTACCGAGCGCGAACTGCGCGGAAAGACAGCGGCCCTCGTGGGGGGATCCAAGCGGCTCGCCACCGCCTTGCGCAACGACCTTGCGCGCCACGGTGCGGACCTCCGCCATTATGCAGACCTCTCCGCGCTGCCCGGCCGCGAGGCGCCGGCCTTCGACGTCATTCTGCTGGATTACGAATCGCTCCGTACCGGGGGCCAGGCCGCCATCGGAAGTCTGCAAGCGCTTCGCGAAGACGCCAGCGCGGAACTCGCGGTTCTTTGTAACGGCTCCAAAGCCGCGGCGGACGTTACGAGCTGGGGCATGCCCTGGCTTCAGGCCTTGCTGAAGCCGGTGCGGGCAGCGGACCTCGCGCCAATTGTCCGCGGCGTCTGGCAAAGCGAGACTGGGTTAAAAAGTCTGGCTAAAGCGGTTTCCGGGGGAGCAAGACAGAACAACCTCCAAGCCCTCTCTCCAGACCTTCCCCCACCCGCCGAGCGCTTACGAGTTCTGGTTGGCGAAGACAACCCGGTCAACCGGATGGTAATCAAGGCGATTATCGAGCGCCTGGGGCACGAAGGCCGCGTCATATCCGACGGCCAGCGGCTAATTGAGGAACTGGAAAAAGATTCCGATTACGCCCTCATCCTGATGGATTGCAATATGCCGGGGCTCGATGGATTCGAGGCGACCCGGCAAATCCGGCGGCGTTTTCCGGACAGAGAGCAACTGCCGATTGTGGCCGTGACCGCGAATTCGGCCGAAGATGTTTACGACCGGTGCCGGGCCAGCGGAATGAATGACGTGGTTTCGAAGCCGGTGACGGCCGAGATGCTGCGCCGCGTCTTTCAGCAATACGCCCTGTCGCGCCACGCAAGCTGACCGCGCCGCATGGAGAACCATCCCGCCGCCCAAAGCGCGGACGCCACCTGGCATTCAGCTCTTCGCCGCGGCCGGAGCACGCTCTTTTCCGCGATAGTAGAAAATCAGATCCACGCCCGCCGGCACACGGTCCAACTGGCGAAACATGGAGAGAACCTGGCCCCGGTGCAGGGTCGCGTGGTTCACCACGTGGAGCGCAACCTCCCACAAGGGTTGCCGAAACTCTATTCCCCGGCTATTTCGATACTCCAGATCCGCGAGCCACTGCTCGGGAGTGCGGCTCTCCGCCCAGGCAACGAAATTGTCGAGGAGGCCCAGCCAGAGCTCCCGTAATTCATCGAGCGAACTCCCTGGGCCGGTCACGGCAATCCGGACCGCGCCGTCAAGACGATTCCACCAGACACAATCGGCTTGATAGATGTGCGCCAGGGTCCCCCAAATGCTCTGGTGGGACGACTTGAGGTCACGGCGAAGATCTTCCTCTTCAAGCGCCGCGCACGCGTCGAGCGTCGTTCGCGCCGCCCAGCGATTGTAGCGGATATATTCAACAAGAGCTTCGTTCATGGTTCATCTCCCCTCGCCGCCGATCGCGCGAGAGCTTGCAACCGATTGTATTCAGATTGCACCGACGGCGAAAGGCGCGGCTGTTACTCGGTGGGCGGATTCGGCGCGCTCACCCGCCCTACGAACGCGGACCATTCACTCGACGTGAACTTTTCACCCAGGCGGAGAGTACGAAATGGCGTGCCGGCCCTGGCGCACTCCGCTTCAAACACGGCCGGGTCTTCCGTGTTGAACGCGAAAAGGTGGAAGTGATGCGGAATCACGACGCCGGCGCCGATAACCTTGCCGAGTTCGGCCGCCTCTCTCGCGCCGAGGTTGCCCGCGACGCGCCGTTCCGGTTTGTCGCCGTTGATCGGCAGCAGCGCGACATCGATCTTATAGCCCGCGAGCAGCGCCTCCATCCCGTCGAAGAGTTTGGTATCGCCGCTGTGGTACACACACCAATCCCCGAATTTCACCACGTAGCCGAGAAAGCGGCAGCGTCCTTCCTCGTCACGCTCCACGGTATTATGAGCGGCGGGAACGGCGATGATCTCGAACGGATCGATCTTGGCCGTCTCGCCGTCGTTCAGCCCGATCGCGAATGCGGGGCTCAGGCTGAGACGCTCCGAGGCGAAATGGCGATTGGCTTCGGGCAGCACGAAATGGGTGACGTCCTTCGCGGTGAGGATGGGCAGCAGCGTCTCGCGGTCAAGATGATCGGTGTGGTTATGACTCGAAGTGACCGTCTCGACAAAGCCCAGTTCCGCGGGGTCCACGACGCGCTCGCTCATGCGGATGTGCGGCTTATCCGTGCCGGCGTACTTCGCGGTGAGTGAATCGGAAAGGTACGGATCAAAGAGCAGATGATGCTGCTTGTATTGCAGCAGGAAGCCGCTCTGCCCCAGCCACCACAGCCGGAAATGATCGTCGTAGCCATTCGAAGCGAAGATATCGTCGATGAGTGCTTCGTCTTTCTGGAATGCTTTGATCAGCGGCGCGGAATCGCTCATGGAATACCCAGTTCCTTCCTCACGAGATGGACGCCCTCCACCATGCTGGCAAGTTTTCGCCGTGCCGCCCAGCGCGCGGTCTGGCTCAGGCCGCAATCCGGCGCGAACGAAAGCCGCTC
>CAZXBZ010000062.1:0-3732 GCA_964639135.1 uncultured Solibacteraceae bacterium
CGGGCGCATCGGAATCGAGGATGAAACCTTCCCCCTCAAGCTGAGCGGCCAGCGACGGCGTCCCCAGCAGCAGGATGCGTTGAACGCCCGGCAGATGCGTCCGCAGATAATCGACGGCGCCGTCCGCCGCGGTGTAGATATCCGCACCGTTGGCTTCGATGCCCATCGCCCGCAAGCGGTGAACGTAATCTTCCCTGCCGTGCGATGTGTTGTTCGTCAGGAATGTGTAGCCAATGCCCGCCCGCCGCAACCGGGCAAGAGCTTCCAGAGTCCAGGGAAACAGCGTGGAGCCCTTATAGATTGTGCCGTCCATATCGAGAACGACATGCCGCGCTTTTTTCGATTCACGGTTCATTCCATGACGTCCAGCCGTTCGGCCAATCCCGCGACAGCCTCACCGAACCAGCCGGTCCGCCGGGCAAGATCGAGCACCGTGAACCGTCGCCGGATCAGATAAGCCTTGCGGCAACTGAGCAGCAACCGTTCGTGGCTGATGCCGATTTCAGGACTATCCGCGGGCGCGCCCGCGCCGCGAAGCATGTCGCGAAGCTCGGAATAGGGAAGCAACTGGCCGCGAAGTTTCGCAGCCAATTCCGGCCAGGCTGTTTTCAGCAGCCGGAGCTGAAGCCGTAGCCGGCCGCGGGAGGGATGCTTCGCCAGGCTTTCCTCGCGAGCCTTGGCCGCAAGCTCCCCGATCTCGAACAGGGAGGCGATCTCGCTCTCGATTTCAGCCGTGTCCGGCCAGGCCGCCACGGCTTGCTCCACGTCGAGATCCGCGAGTGGCAGCTTGAGCAGCGCCTCATGGATCGCGGTGGAGGCCAGCGAGCCAATCCCCACTTTGAACCCGTGCGAGGGGGCCACGCCGTGGTGCGTATGGTGCTCCATATCCCACAGGTGGCTGAACTGGTGCTCCGCGCCCGAAGCCGGGCGGCTTGAGCGCGCCGCCTGCATGGCGAAGCCGGTCATCAGCAGGCCGGTAATCAGCCCGCGCACCGCGCCGGGGTCGCGGCGCGAAACGCCCCCCGGGTTCCCGCTCCACTGTCGCAGCCGTAATTGCACGGTGTCCCAAACCGCCGGGTTGATCTTTTCTTCCCCGCACGCATCCGCCGCGAGCCAATCCGCGCCCGCCGGAATTTTGGCCACCAGATCGGCGTAGCCCGAGGCATTCATGCCCTCCGGCGCGGCCCCGATGACATCGAGATCCGCCACCACGGCCCGTGCCGCGGGGCACTCGAAAGTCTGCTTTGATCCCGCGGAAGTAATGGAAGCGCCGAACGCCGTATAGCCATCCATCGAAGCCGCCGTGGCGACGGCGATATATGGCCGGCCTGTTTGATGCGCCGCGAGTTTTGTAAGGTCGCTGATGGTCCCCGAGCCCACAGCCACCGGCACGGCATCGGTTTTAAGAAGCGCTTCACGCACCCGATCCACGAAGGAATACTCGGCCCAAACATCCGCCGGGAGGATAAGCGGCGGCTCGCAACGCTGCCCCGCCGACCGCAGAGCATCGGCCACGTCCCGGCCCGCCGCCTCGAAAGTGTTCTCGTCGGCGATAATCATCGCGGCCGCGCTTCCATACAGGCCGGCGAACACTTCACCCGTTTCGCGGCGCGCGCCGCGGCCCATGCGGAGGCACTTGGTATCGCTCGCGGCGGATAACGCCGCCTGAAGAAGCTGGCCGTCCGGATCGCTTTTTTTCGTCATGGCTTCCGCTGATAATACTCGCGGATCGTTCGCATCACCACGTCAGGGTAGTCAGTGGCGAAACTGGCGACGCCAAGATCCATTAGGTGCTCAAACAGCTTTGGGTCGTTATTCATCATCGGAAGCGCCTGAAACAAAATTCCATGAGCGCGCAACTCCTCGCCAGCGGCAATCAGAAAACGGTCGCTTGGCGAGACGCCCTCCGGACCGGTACGGATATGGATCTGAAGTTGCGTAATATCGGCGAAATTCGTTTTTCTCAATGCCGCCAGGCGCGCCGCGAGTTGCTCCTGCGTGCCGCCCATCCAGTGCAAGGTCGCCGAGCGGGGCGCCAGCCGCTTCCACTCGCGAATCATGCCGTAGTCGGTGCTCGCCAGAATAAGTTGCGGATGCACCTCCCGGCTTTCGCGCGCGAGCCGCGCCAGGTCGACATTCTTAATATCGATGTAAAGTCTTCGCTCCGGGTACCGCTTCAGAATCTCGTAGACTTCCGTCATTCGCGGAATCCGCTGGCCCGCGAAGTCCGGCCCCTTCCACCGGCCGATATCAAGGGCGCTTACCTCGCTCCAGGTGAGGTCCAGGATCCCTTTGGAGCGAAGCGCCTCGTCCGCGTGCGGCAGAATGCGCTTGAAGTTGTTGTCGTGGAAAGCCACGATCACCCCGTCCGACGTCGTGCGGAGGTCGGCTTCGGGTACGGTGCCTAGTTTCCACGCGATGCCAAAAGCCTCGATCGAATTCTCGGGCGAGAGCACGCCCGCGCCCCGGTGGCTCTGCACCGTGAATTCTTCAAGGGGAATATGATCCCTCACGTTCCATGCGGCTTTTTCCGCCGCCAGTGCCAGGCAGGCCGCCAGTCCTAGAAACCAGACCCATCGCCGCATGTTTACCTCTTCATTACTCCCGCGGCGGACCGTCGAACACGAACCGCCGCCAGCAGCCAACCCGCATATTATCAACAGATGGATGGTCCGATGACGATCTTCGCGCGCGCCGGGATGGAAGAAGCGAATCACGGAACCCAGCCTGGAGTGCTTGCCAGCCGCCTTCACCCGATTTGCATGAGCCTGATCCGGCTTGCATAATAGGCACATATAACGGTGGGAACTGGGACAACCGATGAACAAACCTGCATCCGCGAAATCCGCTTCGGCAATGATCGACCAGAAAATCAGGAAGCTGGGAGATTGGCGCGGAGAAACTCTAGAGCGGGTACGCGAGGTTATCCGGAGCGCGGATCCACTGGTTACCGAGGAAATGAAATGGATCAACACTCCAGCCTGGTCACACGACGGCATCATCTGCACGGGTGAAACTTACAAAGAGACCGTCAAACTGACCTTTGCGAAAGGAGCTTCGCTGCCAGATCCATCCGGAATCTTCAACGCAAGCCTCGATGGAAAGATCCGCCGCGCGATTGACCTCCACGCGGGGGATACCATCGACGCCGCGGCCCTCGGGAAGCTGATTCAAGCCGCTGTCGCGTTAAATCAGAAGCTGAAAGCGGAGCGGGAGGCAAGAAAGGCGGCTAAAAAGCAAGCGGGATAATCAGCGCGGAACCGAGCGGGGGCTCGCGCAATCCAGCGAACGGCGCGAGCGGAAAAGCGCCCCTAATCTCCCAACGCGGTTACAAGTTCCGCGGGCTCTTCCGACTGTCTGAAACAGGAGCGGAATGTGCTGGAACGCCGGGCGCTTGGCGAAGCTTGAGGCAATTCCGATATCTCCTTGACCAGTTCACGGTTCTCCGGCCGGTTCGGACACACCGAACAACGAACGCCGTAAATTTTGTAACTTTCGCAACACTTCGTACGGACCGTAATTTGCAAACCCATCCGGGCGGAACTCCTGACTACTGCGTCTTCGAGTTTAGCAATCAAGACCTAAACAAGTCCACGTGGACTAAATCGATCTAATTGGATAATACACTCTTTTGTCCACATCGGCAACGGACAGCCATGCCCGCGCCGCCTGCGCTAGGATGAAACCATGGTGGAAGCATGGTTACGAGGCCCGATCGAGGGCGTTGACCCG